>RGWK01000261.1 GCA_010029775.1 Gammaproteobacteria bacterium | reverse complement strand
CTCAACATCCCGACTGGCGTGCCGCTGCTCTACGAACTTGACGAGCAACTGCGTCCGCTGAGCCGCCGTTACCTTGGCGATGCCGCTGCAATCCAGGCAGCGGCGGACGCGGTGCGTCGCCAAACGGAGCGACGCTAAGTCGCTGCCTTGGGCGGCCCTGGCGCCCACCCGTCGTAACGACCACCACCTGCGGCCGCGAGCTCGCGCAGCCGGCCCGAAATCGAGCGGATCGCGTCGGCATTGAGTTGCAACGTGCGCTGCGCGTGGACGCTGTAGGGCAAGTCGGCACTGTCGGGCAAATCACGCACATCGGCCACGTACCCCTCGGTGCTCAGCCGTGTGGCGAGCAGCTCTGCCTGCTCGCGCGTGGGCATCGCCACAAAGAAATCCACTTCGACGGGGCGGAACGGGTCGGCGCCGCTACGGCGCAAGCGCTCGATCAGTTTCGTGTCCCAGTCGTCCACCTTGACCGCGGCGGCGCGCCGCAGCTGATAGACGATGCGCCAAACTGCGATGCCGGCTCCCGCGATAAGAAATACGACGAACCAATCCATGGCAGAACCCCCTACGGCGTGTGACTCAATGACGGGAATACCGGGCGACGCTTGTCGAGGAATGCCCGCATGCCTTCGAGTCCCTCGCTGGAGGCAGCCTGTTGCGCAATCGTGCGGCCCTCAAGTGCTAGGTGATATTCGAGTTCGCTGCGCGACACCGACAACAGCCGTTTGGTTTTCGCGAACGCGTGCCGCGGGCCTGTAGCCAGCCGCGCCGCCAGCTCTCGTGCATGGTCGAGCAACTGCGCATCCGGTATCACCTCGTTGACGAGACCCACCGAGCGAGCCTCCTCAGCGGTGACCATGCGATTGCTGAGCAGCCAGTCCATCGCGCGCTTGGCTCCGATCAGTCGAGGCAGGAAAAACGACGTCCCGCCATCCGGCGTCAGGCCCACTCCCGTGTAGGCCAGCGAGAAGCGCGTACTCGAGCCACAGAGGGCAAGATCCGCCATCGCCACGAGACCGACGCCCGCACCGGCGGCGGTGCCATTGACCACTGCGATCACGGGTGCGTCAAGCTGCACGAGCCCAACGATCGCCGCGTGCAGATCACCGGTCAGCTCGAGCAAGTAGGCCGTAATGACGGCGCGCGGATCGTCCGAGGCGTTCTCGGCTGCACTTTGCGTCAGCATCCCGCGAAGATCGCCGCCGAAGCAGAAATGTTTGCCCGCACCCGTCAGCAGTACCGCACGAATGGACGTGTCGGCCTCGAGCTCGCGCACGGCGGCAAGCAGCTCGCGCGCCATGGGCAAGTTGAGGACATTGGCATTGTCCGGCCGGTTCAGCGTCAAGACGCCGACCGCCCCCTCACGCTGCAGGGTGACCGATGCCACGCAGTGCTTACTCGTCTGGGGCGATGGTCACGCGCAGGCCATCCAGCGCGTCGGTCATCTCGATCTGACAGGACAAACGTGAGCCGCTCTTGTGGTGTGACAGCTCGGCGATGAGTTCGCGTTCGTCGGACATCGCCGCCGGAATCTTTGCTGCCCAGTCCGCATCGATGTAGACGTGACAAGTCGCACAGGAACACATGCCGCCGCAGATCGCCGAGATTCCGTAGTCGAGCTCCCGCAGGGTCTCCATCAATTTCTGACCGGAGCGGGCGGGCACATCGTGTTCGCGACCATCACGGTCGACGACTTTCAGCAAGGGCATGGGCAAATCCTGACGGGGCTAATTGGGGGTCGCTAGTGTGCCCGGGCTGCCGCAGCGTTTCCAGTCAGAGTCCATGCCAGGTCAGTCCAGATGCCATCGAGCACCGTCCTCGCCCGAACCAGAGTCTCGAACAGCACGTGTTCTGCCGTCGGCACCCAGGTCGCCCAGCGGTCGACCGCAACGGAACCACTCACCACGAGACCCGCGAGATCCTCGAGGCGATGGCCCCGGTGGGCGTACTCGAAATCGAGCAGCATGAGCCGCCCCTCGGCCGTGCAAAGCAGATTATCGGTAGAGACATCACCATGGACGAAACACTGGAGCCCTGCCTCGGTCAATGCCGACTCGCGCCCCCAGTCCTCGAGGCAGCGATCGAGCGGGCCCTCCCAGCGCCGTGCGACGCCCGGGGCAAGGTCCGCCAATCGCCGCTGCAGTTGACTTGCACGGTCGGCCAGCGAGATCACCGGCAGCGACGCTGCGGGCAGTGAGCGCAAGCTCTCGAGCATGCCAAGCACGGGCGTTGCGGTGCTCTCATGGTGCCACCAGTCCCGGTCAAGCCGCACCCCCACAATGAACGGCATGCTCATCCAACCTGCTTCGAGATCCACGGCGAGCACGGGCGGTGCGAGACCCATCGCGGCGACCAAACGCTGCGCCGCCAGTTCGACGAGCCGGTCGGTTCCGAGCGGATCTGCGACGGCCTGCGCCGCCCAGTGACGACGCACGATATCGCGCCCCTCTTCATTCACACGCTGCAGACGGTTAAGGCGCGGCACAGCCGCGGTTCCGCTCATGCAAGACCCCTGCGCCACGCGCGCCAACCGGCGATGGCAATCACGAAATACACCGCGTAAAGCACACTCACGAAGACCAGCCCCTGCGAGCCGTACAGGAACATCGACAACACATTGACGACGAACCAGTACAGCCAGTTTTCGAGCACGGCACGAGCAGTCAACCAGGTCGCAAGGAGGCTGAGCCCCGTCACCAGGGTATCGAGATACGGCCATGCTGCCGCCGTATATCGACCGAGCGTCGGCGCAACCAGTAGCGTGAGCAACACGATGACGAGCACCGACAGCGCGTGCGAGCGGATCGACCAGCGATGCACGGTCAGGGTGCGCGAGCCGGCCGACTCACGCGACCAGCGTACGAACCCGTATATCGCCATTAGCACATACAGCGACTGCAACGCGGCCTGCAGCGGCAATGCTGCGCCGGCCGCAAGCCACGCCAACAAACCCGAGGACAGCGCGCCGAACACCCACGCGCGGCGATCCCGGCGCACGGCGAGCAGCGCGTAGCCGAGTCCGGCAAGCAAGGCGATGTACTCGATCGGTGATGCCGCACGCAGCGACCCGATGAAGCTCTGCAGGAGGGCGTCGATCAACGCAGAGCCCAGCTAACCGTCATGCCGGCCACTCGCGGGTCAGCCTGTTGCACATACAGCTTGTCGGGAAAATCCGGCGGCTCGTTACCAAAGAAAAATCCCCGTTGCGAGTACTGCTCATCGAGTGCATTACGCACCCAAACATCAACGCTCCAGCGCGGCGTGGCGTACCCCGCCCGCAAGTTGAGCAGCGTGTAAGGCTGCGCTCGCTGATCATGGCTGTCACTGAAGAAGAACCCGGCCACCCGCTGCAGATCGGCCCGAGCGAACCAGCCTTGCGGCCGTCGATACTCC
>RGWK01000027.1 GCA_010029775.1 Gammaproteobacteria bacterium | reverse complement strand
GCAGGTCGACCGGTGCACCCGTCAGGGGTTGGATGGCGATGAGATCGATCCTGGCATCTCGGGTGTCGATGGTCAGCAACCCGGGCAGGAAGCGCGGCGGTTTATCGGGCAGCGGTTTATCACGCGGCAGTGCGGTGATGTCGATCCGCTGCACGGCGAGCTCGCGCACCTCCACGGTCTGCCACAGCAGCGGCAGCAGTTCCACCCGGGCACGTACACCGCGCGCCTCGACGCGCACGATGTCATGCTGGATGAGCACTCGATCGATACTCAGACCGCCTGCGATCGTGCCTTGCACACCCGTGATCTGCAGCGTTTCGATGCTGCCGAGGCTGGTGGGCAGGCGCGCAACGAGTGCACGCACCAGCGCGTTCGAGTGGCCGAGCGCCCACAACGCACCGAGCGGCAAGAGCAGCAGCACGCCCAGTAGAACCAATGCCAGTTTGCCGCGACGTGTCATGGGCTCAGAGCTTCGGCGAGAAGTTCAGGTGTAGCCGCGGTCCGCTCGGGTCCTTGAACCCGCCGACGGTGGTGCAGCGGGGGTCGGGCGTGGCGCTGCGGCAGCTGGGATTTGTCATTGGCTGAGCGAGATCGATGCCGAGCGTCACGACCGGCAGCCGCAAGCGAAGACCGATGCCCACTGACCATTGCAGCGGGTCGCCGAACCGATCAAAGGCGTTGCCCATGTCGACGAACACCGCCGCGCCGAGATTGCGCGGTAAATCGCGGATGAGCTCGGCCGTGCCGGTGAACAGGTGACGACCGCCGATCTTTCGACCTTCATCGTCAAGCGGCGACAGATCGTTGAAGCCGAAGCCGCGCACGCTGCGATCACCGCCGGCAAAGAAACGCTCGGTACCGGGCAGCTTCGCCGTATCCGACACGAGCGTTGCGCCGATCTGGCCGCGCACGAATGCATGCCAGCCCGGGCCGACATCAAACACCCGTTCGGCCTCGAGTTTCAGTTGCACGAAGCTGTCCGGCGCACCGATGCTGCGTGTCGAACCGCGCAGCTCCGCGTACAGCGCTCGCGAGAACAGTGCTTCGCCCAGATAGCCTCGCGGCACAGAGGCGTAACTGATGCCCGGGATGATCAATGTGTTGGCGATATCACCCGCCGGCTCGGTCAGCGTCGCCGGGATGATCGTGCGCAAGCGGTTGAGCGAGACGTAGGTGACGCGCTGCCAGTTGCCGAGCACTTGCGTCACGGTCGGCTGGAAACGAGTCGTGCGCGTATCGAGATCGCCGAGCTCGTCACGCGCATAGCGAAACTCGATGCCGAGTTTTTCGAGCGCCGGATCGCCGATCGGAATCACGTAGCGAGCCTCGAGTGACTGCTCGGTTTGCGCAGCTTTCAGTTCGGCGCGCAGTCGATGACCGCGTCGATTCAGACGCCGGTTCTCCCACGACAGGGTGCCGCGGGCACGGCTGTCGGTGGCATAACCGAGTCCCGCGGAGTACCGATTGCGACGGTTGGGTTCGGCGCGGATGCTGACCGGAATTTGCAGTGTCGTGGCATCGGCTTGGCCGGCAACGACTTCGACATTGGCGAAATACTGGCTGTCATCGAGCGCGAACTGGGTGCGCAGCAATTGAGTCGCATCGTAGGGTGTGCCATCGCTGAAGCGCACATAGCGACGCAGTAATCCTTCATCGAGCGTCGTCTGCTCGATGAGCGTCGTGCCGAAACGGTAGCGCGGGCCCGTTTCGAGCACGAGCGCGGCACTCGCGGCCAGTTTCGTCGGATCGACCCGCAGTTCACTACGCGTCAGTTTGGCTTCGGCATAACCGAGTGTTGCGGCCGTGCGCAGCAGGGTATTACGCACCTGGTCATAGGTCGCATGGTCGAGTCGTTCGCCGATGCGCAGCCGCGGCGAGGCCACGATGTCGCGAAACGCCGGATGCTCGAGACCCGGGCCGATCACCTGCACGATGACTTCGGCCAACATCACCGGAGGACCCGGGTCGACGTCGATGCGCGCCCGCCACTCGCCCGCACGAACCCGCTCAACGCGACTTTTCACGGTGGCGGCGTAGTACCCGAAGGGGCGAAGTGCCGCCGCCGCCTCGCGCTCGGCCCGCTCCTGCAGGCGCTCGACCAGCGCCTCGTCGAGATCATCGCGAGTGCGATAGCGCTCGAGGCTCAGGAACACCAGCACGTTCTGCCGCAGCGCGCCCTCGACGCCGTTGATCTGGATGTCGATGTCCGCACGAGCCACCGGGATCATGGCGAGCAAGCCCAGTCCCAGAAACCCCTGGCACAACACCGCCGCAAGCCGCCCTGTACGGCGCTTGGCAGGGGCGGGGGAGTGGGGCAGACGTTGCATCGGGAGCCTGGTTGCCGGGGCGGCCTCTGGCGAGAATGCTCCGATTCTACTTCAGACTCACCCCGGTTCAGCCCGGCGCAGGTGCGGGCGGCCACGCGCCCGGGGCGGCCTGCCAGCGCACGCGTTCGCGAAGGCTGCCATCGGTGGCGAAGCTGCGCTCCTCGATCTGCAGAGAATCATCGTGACCGATGAGCACCAGCGTCGAACAGCGCGTCCCGTAGTCGGAATGACGAATGAAGGCCGCTGAGAGCAGATGCTCCCATTCGGGCGAGACGCCAGTTGAGGGCAGTGCCGCCGCGTCTGCGCGTTCGTCGTCGGCCAGCGCCGACCAGAGCGGTTCGAGGTTCGAGCCCGAAGCATCCTGCTGCAGCGGTGCCGTCTCGAGCCAGCCGGTCAGCCGCTCGCGCAAGCGACGCAATTTGGGCCAGGGCGTATCGAGCAGATGGTTGCTGAGGGCATGTACGCCGCGCGGCAAGTCACGCGAGAACGCGGGATGCCGATTTGAGGCGTACCACAGCGTGTCTCGATCGGCGAGCAGCAGGTTGAAGCCGGCGTAGCGTGCGGCCTCGGCCGCGAGGTCGGTAAGGAACCGCCCCGGCGATTGCGTGCCTGCGAGAAAGGCCGGCACCAGTCGACCGCGAGTCGGTGCGTCCGCTGCAGCTTTTGCGGATTCGCGATAGTTGGTGACCAGCCCCACGCGCCGCTGGCGATCGACCGCAAGCCACGTGCCGCCCGCGTGCGCGTCGCGTCCACCGACGACGTCGGGTTGATCGGCCCACCGGTGTGCGCTCCACGCGGGCCGCGCATGGAACTCGTCGCGATTGGCGAGCACGATGAGGCGGTACTGCGGATGAACGCGGTGGGCGATCGCTGCAAGACACATGCGTGCTGTCGAACCTGAGCGTTTAGCTGCGACGCGGCGGCGACCAAAGGCGCGTCGGCAACTCGCGCAGCGGGGTCGAGGAGCCCGCATCGAACCAGGTGGCGATCAGGCGATGCGAAATCGAGGTCGGGGGCGGCAACACCGCCTCGCCCGCAGCAATCTGCGCGCGCGTGAACCAGCGTGCGTCTTCGAGTTCCGCACTGCTGCGCGCGACCGAATCTGCTGCGGCGCTGGCCATGAAGCCGAGCATCAGGGAGGACGGGAAGGGCCAGGGCTGCGAGGAGTGGTAGTGCGTGTCCGTTACCACGACACCGGTTTCTTCGAGCACCTCGCGGGCGACGGCATCTTCCAGGCTCTCGCCGGGTTCAACGAATCCGGCAATCGTCGAGTAGCGCCCAGCTGGCCAGCTGCCCTGACGACCAAGCAAAGCCCGTTCGCCATCGCTGACGAGCACGATGATCGCCGGATCGACGCGCGGAAAAAAATCCGTCGCGCAGGCGGCTGCCGTGCAGCGCATAACATGCCCGGCGCGCTGCGGCGCTGTGGGCGCGCCGCAGACGCCACAGCATCGATGCCGGTGTTGCCAGTACGCGAGGGCGCGCGCGTAAGCGAGCAGCCCCGCTTCGCCGGCTTCCAACTCAGACGCCAGCGGCCGCAACTCCTCGAAGCGCATGTCTGCGGGTGGGGGCGCTGCGGCATCGAGCTGCACCAGCACGCAACGCGTCTCGCGAAACCAACCGAGCAGCACGAGTGTTTCCGGTGCGGCCGCCTGCACCAGCGGGTGTTCGGCGGATACGAAGGCGGCCTCGACCGGCTCGCCGCGGATGGCGAGCGCGGTGCCGTGAATGAACAAGTAGCGGGTGCTGTCGTCGCGGCGCGCATCCTCCAGCCAATGTTCGACCTCGCGCAGTTCCGCGCGTCGGTCGATGTAGGGGCCGGCAAGAAAATTGCGGTCTGTGAGGGGGTGCGCGGTGTGCATGCGGTGCGCCCCGTCGCACCGTGTGGAAACGCGGGCGTCTAGTGCTGCGGAGCGCCGGGGATTCTAGCAGTAACGGGCGTGCTCCTTCGGCCGCCCGAGACCGGCGCCTTGAGGTACAAGGGCTCGCTGCAGGCACGGCAATCACCTTCCTGCAGTACGACGCACTCGACGAGATTCAGCGCGTCGCAGTGGGGACACCAGTGGATGCGGATTTCGTCGCTCGCGGCGAGTGCCAGGGCGAGGAACACGGCGTGTTCGAAATCGATGCGCGGCTTGGGTGAAACGCGCCGGTATGCCTCGTAGGCATCGCACAGCAGTCGTCCGCGCGGGATCGACGGCAGGCGCCGGGCAAGGCTGGGATCGGGTTTCGTCGGCAACACGCCGAACAGCAGCAGCACGGAGGCCAACGCGTGCGCATCGGCACCGGTGCTGCCTGCGCGCAAGAAGTAGCCGACTTGCTGTGGCGATTTGCCGCGGTGCCGGCGCACACCCGAGCCCGGCCGGATGTACGAGCGGAACAACTTGCGGATGCGATCGTCGCTCAGGCCCGTCCAGCGGCGGATCGTCTGGGTACGCGCCTCGTGGCGAATGAGCCGCATGGCCAGTTCGAGCCGCATCCGGTCACGGCGATAGCGATCGTCGGTCAGGCGCATAGTTGGATCCTGCGTTCGTTGTGTTTCGATCGAAAATATCCCAAAACAAACACTGCATTCCAAGATGCCATCGGTCACCATTTCCAACGAAAAGACGGAGGAATGCATGGCTACCGATACACCCCCGGCGATTACCACCACCGAAACAGACTTTGCCCGCAGCGTTGATCGCGAGATCATCCGGCAGGTCGGCGGCATGAACTTGCGTGGCCTCAGGACGCTGCGCGAGGCCTTGTCCACGTCCCGTCCCGGTTTGCCTGCGGCCGCTGAGGCCTTGCGCGAGCAGTGGCTGGAGCTCGATGACGGCGCTGTAGCGGCCGTGGCCGATGCGCCGTATCTGCTCTTCGATCTGTCGCTCGAGCCCGCTTTCGAGGAGCGGCGTCACCGCTTGCCCGAGGAGGCCCCGCCGCCTCGTGCCGAGACCGGTTTGTGCGGCACCGCCCCCGGTCGCAGCTTTGCGAGGCTGATGTGTCACTTTGCCTGGCAAACCAGCAAGGCGCGCCCCGCTGCGGCAGCCTTGTTGCTCGGCGTGAATGCCAGCACCTGCAATACGCTTCGGGCGCTCGACCTGCTCGAGCTCGACGGCATTGCGGAAACGGCGGGCGAGTGCGTCACCCTGCGCTGGGGTAGCGATCTGCGCTTCTGGTCGCGCCGCCTCGATGCCGCGCGAACCGCCGATCGTGCCGCGCTGTGGGAGAGCACGCTCGCCGGGGTACAGCGCCTGGCGTCGCTTGCACGAACCTAGAGTGCGCTCCAGCGCTCGCAGTGTGGCCCGATACGACCCGGGCGCCCCCGGGTCGTGTGCACCCGTGCTATCTTCCCGTGCCCATGCAGGCTCTCGAAGTTCGTAACCTCGTCAAGCAGTACCGTAACGGTGTGCAGGCCCTCAAGGGCATCGATCTGAATGTGGCACAGGGCGATTTCTTCGCCCTGCTAGGGCCAAACGGTGCGGGCAAGAGCACACTCATCGGCATCTGCACTTCACTCGTCAACAAGACGTCCGGCAGCCTCAAAGTCTTCGGTCACGATCTCGACACCGAGCTCGAAGCTGCCAAGGCCTGCATCGGCGTCGTACCGCAGGAGCTGAACCTCAACCAATTCGAGACCTGCGAGACCATCGTGGTCAATCAGGCCGGGTTCTATGGTATTCCGCGGCGTCTCGCGCACGAGCGCGCGGAGAAGTATCTCAATCAGCTTTCTCTGTGGGACAAGCGACACAAAATGGCGCGCACGCTCTCGGGAGGCATGAAGCGCCGGCTGATGATCGCCCGAGCGCTGATGCACGAGCCGCGTCTGCTGATTCTCGACGAACCGACAGCAGGCGTGGACATCGAGATTCGGCGCTCGATGTGGGACTTCCTACGTGAACTCAACGAGGGCGGCACCACCATCATCCTCACCACCCACTATCTCGAGGAAGCTGAAACGCTCTGCCGCAATATCGCCATCATCGATCGAGGTCGCATCGCCGAGGCCGATCGCATGGATCGGCTGCTGCTCAAGTTACACACCGAGTCGTTTGTACTTAGTGTGCGCTCGCCGCTTGCCGCGGCGCCGAGCATTGCTGGCTACGAGGTGCGCTGGGTCGATGCGCACACGCTCGAAGTGGAGATCAGCAAGACGCAAACCCTGAACGAGGTGTTCTCGCAACTCACCGCGAGCGGCATCGAAGTGGTCTCCATGCGCAACAAGGTGAACCGCCTCGAAGAAATCTTCATGCGGCTCGTCGACAAATCAGGGAGCGCGGCATGAGCACGAGCGTCGTCCGCGCCCGCTGGATCGGCTTTCAGACCATTATCCTGCGCGAGTTCGGTCGCATCCTGCGCATTTGGGGTCAGACCATCGTGCCCTCGGCCGTGACTGCGGCGCTCTACTTCGTGATCTTCGGCACCTTGATCGGTCGACGCATTGGGCAGATGGACGGCGTCGATTACATGCAGTACATCGCGCCGGGTCTGATCATGATGGCGGTCATCACCAACGCCTACGCGAACGTGTCCTCGTCGTTCTTCGGTGCCAAGTTCCAGCGGTTTCTCGAGGAGATTTCGGTCTCGCCGATGCCCGACTGGCTGGTGGTGCTCGGTTATGTCGGCGGTGGCGTACTGCGCGGTCTGTTGGTGGGTCTTGCGGTAACGATCATTTCGCTGGTGTTCACGCACCTGCCCGTGCATCACGTGCTGGTGATTCTCGCGGCCGTGCTGCTGACGGCCGTGGTGTTCTCGCTGGCCGGATTCATCAATGGCGTGTTCGCCAAGAATTTCGATCAAGTTAACTGGATTCCGACTTTCATCCTCACGCCGTTGACCTACTTCGGGGGCGTGTTCTACTCGATCAACCTGCTGCCGCCTTGGGCACAGTCGCTATCGCACGCCAACCCGGTGCTGCACATGGTTAACGCCTTCCGTTACGGCTTTCTCGGTCGCTCGGATGTCAACGTCGTGCTGGCCTTCGCCATCATGCTGGGCGCCGCGGTGATTCTCTTCGGTGTTGCGCTGACCCTGATGCGGCGCGGCACCGGTTTGCGCGACTGATCGCGCCAGCCCGTTCTCATGTTCGATACGGAGCTCGACTATCGTCCGCACCGCTGGCTGCGCGGCGGGCACCTGCAGTCGGTGCTACCGAGTTTGCCGGGCCGCAGGCCACTCGTGGAGCGCAGGGCTCGGCCGATGCTGGAGGTGAGCCGCGAGATCCTGCTCGATTGTGGCGAGGGTGTGCGTCTGCAGGCCTTCCATGCCGCGCCGCGCGCACCTCGCGAGCCGCGTAGCGTCGCTGTACTGCTGCACGGCTGGGAGGGCAGTGCTCAATCGCTGTACGTGCTGTCACTGGCGCAGACCCTGTTCGAGCGAGGCTACGATGTGGTGCGCCTCAATCTGCGCGATCACGGCGATACCCATCACCTCAATCGCGATCTGTTTCACTCCTGCCGCCTCGCCGAGGTCGTCGGCGCGGTGCGTCGGCTGCAGTGGTTGTTTCCGGGCAAGCCGATGCTGCTTGCCGGCTTCTCACTCGGCGGCAATTTCATGTTGCGCGTCGCGGCGGCAGCCCCCTCGGCGGGTTTGCAGTTGCACCGCGCCATCGGCGTGTCGCCCGTGCTCGATCCGGCTCGAACCCTTGATGCACTCGAAACGGGTTGGGCGCTTTATCGCCGCTACTTCGTGCTCAAGTGGTCACGTTCGCTGCGACGCAAACAGGTGCATTGGCCTCAGCAGTTCGACTTCAGCCGATTGTTGGCCTCCGGCGACCTGCGGCGCATGACCGCTGAGCTAGTGCTGCAGCACTCGGGCTACGCGGACGTCAGCGACTACTTTCAGGGCTATGCCTTGACCGGCGAACGACTGGCCGGTCTGCAGGTGCCGTCGGTGATCTTGACCGCACTCGATGATCCCATCATCCCGGCAGCCGATCTCGAGCGCTTGGCGCGGCCGTCGGCCCTGCGGATCCAGACGACGCCGCACGGGGGGCATTGCGGATTTTTCGATTCGCTGGCGGGCCCGAGTTGGGCGGACCGGTTCATCCTGCGCGAGTTCGACTCGGCGCTGGAGAATCCCTCCTAGCGGTGCACGGCTTCGCCGAGCATGACCCGGGCCGGCACATCCCCTAGAATCGTTCGCATGGCTCCTCGCGTCGTGTCGCTCGTGTTGCTGTGCCTGCTGGCAGGCTGCAGCGACTTGCAGGATTGGCAAAGCACTCAGCGGGCCGACACGCTGGAGGCATACCAGTCGTTCGTCGAGGGTCATCCGGAAAGTCAGTACGTCACCGTCGCCGAGCGCCGTATCCGCGAGTTGACCGAAGACCGTGACTGGCGCATCGCCAATGAGCGCGACAGCGCCGAGTCTTACCGCAACTTCATCAATGAACATCCGCCCGTCGTCCGCACCTATCGAGACTCCTGACACGTCCGATGTTGGATCCGCAGATGGTGGCCTCAGCGATGCGGCGGAAGCGCTTCCTGCTCCAGTTGTGAAAGCGGAAGTCCCAGAGCCACCGGCTCCTGAGCCTGAGGTTCCTCCTGTGGCGCTGCCGGTAGCGGGACCTGCTCCGGTGATTGGAGGACCTGCCCAGACGGAAATGGGGGCTGAACTTGAAGCTCTTGCTGCGGCATCCGAGCCTGCGCCGGTCACGCATCGTATCCAGCTCGGTGCGTTTTCGAGTCGCGAGCTCGCACTTGAAGCGTGGCGCGCCGCGCGCGAGCAGCACGAGCCGTTGCAGGGGCTCGTCGCGCAGGTGGTCGAGGTGCCGGCGACGGTGAACTCTCCCACTACCAGAGTGTTTCGTCTGCAGGCCGGCGTGGCCAGCGAGGCTCGGGCTCGGGAGATCTGTGCGGCGCTGAGTGCGGTGCGTCAAGCCTGCGTCTACGTGCTTCCGGGTCGCTGAGCGGCAGGCGACCCATGTACCAGGCTTTTTTTGGGCTCGCCGAGTTGCCGTTCTCCATCACGCCAGATCCGCGGTATCTTTTTTTGAGTGCCCGTCACTCGGAGGCTCTCGCGCATCTGTTCTACGGTGTGAGCGAGGCGGGTGGGTTCATACAGCTGACGGGCGAGGTGGGTACCGGCAAGACCACCATCGTCCGCTCGCTGCTCGCGCGCGAGCCGGCGGACGTCGACATTGCGCTCGTGCTCAATCCGCGGGTTACGGTGGCGGAGTTTCTGGTGACGCTCTGCGAGGAACTGTCGATTCCGCTCGCCGAGACCGAACGCGGCAGCATCAAGACGCTGATGGACCGAATCGGTGCGCGACTGCTGGAAGCGCATGCGGCCGGACGGCGCGTGGCCGTACTCATCGATGAGGCGCACCTCCTTGAGCGTGATGTGCTCGAACAGGTTCGGCTGCTCACCAACCTTGAAACTGCCACGCGCAAGTTGCTGCAGATCATTCTCATCGGACAGCCCGAACTGCGGGAGTTGCTCGCGCGCGAGGACTTGAGGCAGGTTGCACAGCGCATTACCGGGCGTCATCACCTCGCGCCTTTGTCGGTGGCCGAAACGAGTGCCTACGTACGGCACCGCCTGCGAGTTGCGGGCGCGACTCGCGAGGTTTTCACGCCGGCGGCCCTGCGTGAACTGCACCGACAGAGCGGCGGATTTCCGCGGCTCATTAATGTCATCGCCGATCGCGCCATGCTTGGGGCCTTCGCCGGCGACCGGCATGTCATCGGGCCTGCCTTGGTGCGCACGGCGGCTTCAGAGGTTTCAGGTGAGCCGGTCTCGGGGCCGATCTGGTGGTGGGTCGCGCTGGCGGCCTCGCTGCTGGTTCTCGCGGGCGCCGCCGGTTTGTGGTGGAGCGGGATTTAGTGAAGACCGAAATCGGCGAACAACGGACGATGGAGTAAATCATGACGACGAAGCGGTTCGGCATCCTTACCCTGCATGTGGCGCAGATCACGCGCTCCGCACAGGTCAAAAGACTGATGCAGGCGCTCAGCGTCGCGCTGTGTGTAGCGACTGTTACGGCATCGGCTGCAGGCAGCGGCGCGGATTGGCCGGCATTCGGCGGTGATCCGGGCGGCAGTCAGCACTCGCCACTCGCCCAAATCAACAAAGCCAACGTCAAGCAACTGAAGCTGGCGTGGCAACATCGCTCCGGTGATTTCATCGACGCGCCTTCGCCGAAAGGCTCCTTGCTGCAAGTCACTCCTTTGCATGCTAACGGCACGCTGTATTTCTGCACGCCGCTCAATCGTGTGTTTGCGCTCGATCCGGCCACCGGCAAGGAGCGTTGGGTATTCGATCCGCACCGTCCGGATAGCAAAAGCGGGCGTCCCGCTCTATCGCCGCCTCTGGTGATGGCGAGCCGCTGTCGCGGCGTGGCGTACTGGCAAGACAACCCCGCATCGGCAAGCGCCGGCAATGCGGCGGGCGACTCCGGCACGCCGTGCCGTAAGCGTATCTTCAAGAACGGTGAGTCGTCGCGTGTGTACGCACTCGATGCCGACACGGGTGCGCTGTGCGCTGACTTCGGCGCCTCGAAGGGGCATCCGGGTTGGGTTGCCCACGCCGATTACGAAAACCACGGCGAAGGCCTGATGGCCTCCTCGACCTCACCGCCCGTGGTGCTCGGCGATCTGGTCATCGCCGCGATGTCGGTCAACGACGGCATTGCCAATGCCAAGGACGGCATCGTGCGCGCGTTCGATGTGCGCAGCGGTGCGCTGCGCTGGGAGTTCAATCCGATTCCGCCCGAGTACCGTGATCGCAGCGGCGCAGCCAATGTTTGGTCGACGATCAGCGTCGATCCGGTACGCAACCTCGTATTTTTGCCGACGACCAGTCCGTCGACCGATTACTACGGCGGCGGTCGTCTGTTCGATATTCCGCTGGCCAATGCCATCGTTGCACTCGATGGCGCCACGGGTCGTGTCGTGTGGTCGAAGCAGGTCGTGCGCCACGATTTGTTCGACTACGACCTCGTGGGGCATCCGGTGCTGGTAGACATCCGGCGTGGTGGCAAGACAGTGCCGGCGGCGCTGCTGCAGACCAAGATGGGCTGGTTGTTCGGTTTCGAGCGCAGCACGGGTGAACCCTTGTGGCCGATCGTCGAGAGGCCCGTGCCGAAAAGCGACGTACCCGGCGAAACCGCAGCCGCAACGCAACCCGTGCCCGAAGGCATGGCGCCGTTTGCGCGCCAGGAACTGCGTCGCGAGGATCTGTTCGGGTTGACGCCCATCGATCGTTACGCCTGCCAGAAGAAGTTCGACGAACTGCGTTACGACGGTATGTACACGCCGCCTTCGATCCGCGGTTCGATCCTGTTCCCCTCGGCGCTCGGTGGCGGTAACTGGGGTGGTGCGGCCTATGATCCGGCCAGCAATTTGCTGCTCGTGAAGGCGGAGAATCTTGCCACCGTCATCAAGGTCGTAGCCAAAAAGGACGCACGGGAAGATCAGGCGCCACCCAAAGATTATTTGACGCGCTCCCTCGTCGGTACACCGTATCGCATGGAAGGCGAACTGTTCCAATCGCCGCTCGGCATTCCCTGCACGCCGACGCCCTGGGGCACTTTGACCGCGCTCGATCTCGGCACGGGCAAGGTTCGCTGGCAGATTCCGCTCGGCCAGATTCGTCGTGCGGGGGTGACGCTGCCGCAGCGCGCCGGGCTTGGCTCGCCGAACGTGGGCGGTCCGATCACGACGGCCGGCGGCGTGACCTTCATCGCTGCGACTATGGATGCCCGTCTGCGGGCGCTTGATACGCTCACGGGCAAGGAGTTGTGGGCTGCGGATCTCCCGGTGCCCGGCATGGCCGTGCCCATGACCTATCAAGTCGGCGGCAAGCAGTACGTGTTGATCGCGGCAGGCGGCAATGCCCAGGTGGGTACGCCCATTGCCGATTATATTTTGGCTTACGCCTTGCCCGATCGTCCTGCCGAGAGGTAGCGCTCGAGCAGCGCGAACACGCCCTCCGCGTCGGCCTCGATGGCCCACTGGACGTTTTGCGTGCGGCCGCTCGCGGCGCGGAACTCCACCGCCGTGTGGCCGAGTGTCAGGGCGGAGTCGACTTCCACGTCGATGTGGCAGGGCCTGAAGCGGAAGAGCTCAGGTGCGAGCAGCCAGGCGACCGGGCAGGGATCGTGCAGAGGAGACCCCTGTTCGCGCGGACCATTGGCCGGCAGTGCGTTGGAGAACTCGAGCAACTGCACCGCAGCTAGAGCCTGACGGCTGCCCAGTTTGCGGAGACTTGATGCGTCGCGTCGAGTCCGAACGCATAGACCGCGGGGCCCGCATTGAAAACGTACTGCGCGGCGTCGGGATCAGCGTAGATGTTGTATTCGGCCGAGGCGGTGATGTTGCCACCCTCACTGCGCGCGCCGCCCATGATGGCGAAACACTCGATGCCCTCGATCAGCCGCGGGTCACGCTGCAAGGCGCTCGCGACGTTAGTCATAGGCCCGGTGATGACGATGCAGACCTTGTACCCGTTATCGATCGCGGCTCGCAGCGTCGTCACAATGAAATCGACCGCATGACCGGGCATCACGCCTTGCCTCGGTTCCTCGATCAGCAAATCGCCGAGGCCTGATTCGCCATGGAAATGCCCAGCCTCCACAGGGTCACGTCGCAACGGGCGTTGCGCGCCCGCGTGTACCGGCACGGCGCTGCGATCGGCGATTTGGCGGATCAGGCAGGCGTTGCGCGCCGTAAGGGCGGCACTGACGTTGCCCGCGACGGTGGTGATGCCAAGCAGCTCAAGTTCGTGCGTCGCCGCAAAAGCCAGCAGCAGTGCGACGGCGTCATCGACGCCGGGGTCGCAATCGATAATGACGGCTCGTCGGTTCATTGCACGGCGCGCGGGGTTCAGGCGCTTCGACTGGCGATCTGATCCCAGTCGCGCTCCATCCGACGGCGCAGCGCCGCATCGGGCAGTACACCGCGTGCCGCCGCCGCGTTGTCCTCAAGGTTCGCCACTTGGGTCATGCCCGGAATGGCGCAGGTGACGGCCGGATGCGACAGCACATATTTGAGAAACACCTGCCCCCAGGTTTGTGCGCCGATGTCGCGCGCCCACCCGGGCAGCGGCTCGTTGCGCACCCGTGCGAAGAGGCTGCCATCGCGTCGACCGCCGAACGGCAAATTGATGAGCGTGGCCATGCCGCGATCCGCCGCAAGCGGTAGCAGTTCGTCCGCGGCGCCGCGATTGCCCAGCGAGTAGTCGATCTGTATGAAATCGAGGCGCTCTGCGCGCATCACTTCGGCCATGGCCGGGTACTGCTCGTCGCTCGAGGTGGTGATGCCGAGGTAGCGGATGCGTTTTGCCGCCACCTGCTCGCGCAGCAGCGGCAGCAGCACTGCCGTACCCATGAGGTTGTGCACCTGGACGAGATCGAGCACCTCGGTACGTAGTTTTTGCCGCGAGGCTTCGAGCATCGCCACACCCTCGTCGCGCGTCCCGCTGCGCGAAGTCACCTTGGTGGCAACGAAACTGCGCTCGCGTGTGCCGAGCTCGGCGAGCAACTCGCCGAGTGTCACTTCGGACTCGCGGTAGGCGGGTGCGGTATCGATGACGCGGGCGCCGAGTTGGCTGAAGCGCTCCAGCACGGCACGCCGAGCTGCGCGCTCCTCTGGCGTGCGTGGACTGTAGTTGTTGGTGCCGACGCCGAGCACGGGCAGGCTTTCACCGCTCGAAGGGATGCGGCGATGCAGCAATTCGTCTGTCTTCGCAGACCAGAGTGTGGCGGGGGTGGCGGCGAGTGCGAGGCCAAGTTGCAGTGCGGTGCGACGGTCCAAGGTAGACATGATGGGACTCCGTGGCGACAGACGCGAACGTCTGCGGGGTTTTCGGTGATGAGTGATCAGGCGCCGATCAGTAGGGCGGGACTCTTTGGCGCGAGCTCCGGCGCGGCATGCTGCAGCAATGCCCAAGCGAGACACAGATTCGACGACAGTACGGGGGGACTCGTCGTGCCCCGCTCTGTATGCCAGCGTCGCAGGGCATTCAGGGTCGGCATCCCCGTGCCGCTGACGAGAATGGCATCGACATCGCGATGCTGCAGACTGGCGAGGGCTGTATAAGCATCATCGCTCGTCAACTCGTAGATGCGGTGGGTGTCCGTGAGTACGGGATCAACGCGCAGTGTTTCGACCAGAGTCAGTCCTTCAGCCTTCCAATAGGCATAGCCGGCTTCCGCGAGCCCGGTGGGATACGGTGAAATCAGTGCGATGCGCCGAGCACCGAAGGTACGCAGGGCAAGGCGAATGGCTTGGGCCGCAGTAATGACCGGGATGCCGCGCAAGCTTGCAGCCGCGCTCGTCAATTCGTCCTCCAGCGCGGGCCCCGCTCGGTAGCTCGAACCGGTGCAGCCGAAGCCGAACGCGGCCAGATGCATCGAGCCGAAGCTGCCGACAGCTTCGGGAAGGTGGCGGATGTAGTGATCGAGTCGCGATTCGACGTCCGCCGCGGGATGCACGAGCCGCGTGCCGTACACGCCGATCGCGGCGGGTAACAGCATTCGCATCTCCGGCTCAACCGTAGGGTTGGCTTGCGGCGTGGCCACGCCGACCCGCGCTCGCGCGCCGTAATCCGCTGCGTTCATGGCGATCTCC
>RGWK01000260.1 GCA_010029775.1 Gammaproteobacteria bacterium | reverse complement strand
TTATGGTCATCGCTGGTGGACCCGGCACCGGCAAGACGACCACCGTCGTACGCATCCTGGTGGCGTTGTTGACCAAGACGCCGGAGCTGCGGATCTCCCTCGCCGCACCCACGGGCAAGGCGGCGCATCGCATGCAGCAGAGCATCACCGCGCAACTCGCTCATCTGCCTCTCGATGACTCGTTGAGAGAGCGTATTCCTCGGGTGGCATCGACCCTGCATCGCCTGCTTGGCGCACGCGGCGACTCGGCGTTTTTCCGTCATGATGCCGATCGACCTTTGGCCAGCGATGTGGTGATCGTCGATGAGGCCTCGATGGTCGACTTGCCGCTGATGGCCAAGTTGTTTGCGGCGTTACGGCCCGACGCGCGCATCATCCTGATCGGCGATCCTGATCAGCTGGCCTCGGTCGAGGTGGGTTCAGTGCTGGGCGACATCACAGCGGCTGGTACGAGACTGGGATCTGCGCTTGTGACCTTGCGTACGCCCTGGCGTTTCGCGGCCGACAGCGGCATCGGAGCGTTGTGTGCCGCAATCCGCGCAGGCGATGCAGATCGCACACTCGAAGTGCTAACGGGAGAAGACTACCCCGACGTACGTCTTGAGGCGCTCCCTGTTGCCGAGGGTCTCGGCAAGGCCCTGCATACCACACCAGTCGCCGCGGCTTACCGCAGCGCGCTGCAATGCGATGATCCCGCAGCGAGCCTGTCGGCTTTCGAGCGGGTGAGAATTCTTTGCGCCACGCGTGGCGGGCCCGCCGGAACAATCCGCATCAACGAGACGATCCGCGAAATGTTCGCGGGCGAGGGGCTGATCGATTCGCGCGGAGTGCTCTACCCCGGCGCGCCGCTTGTCGTGCTGCGCAACGACTACGCGTTGCAAGTGTTCAACGGCGACAGCGCCATAGTCAGCCGTACCGTCGATGATGACCGTCTCTACGCCTGCTTCCATGCTGCAAGCGGTGAGTTGCGTCGGGTCCTCGCGGCACGACTCCCCGAGCATTCGCCGCTTTACGCGATGACGGTGCATCGCAGTCAGGGCTCCGAGTTCGATCACATCCTCGTCATCCTGCCGCCGCGCGAGTCGCCCCTGCTCACCAGGGAGTTGCTGTACACAGCCGTGAGCCGCGCGCGAAAGTCCGTGACGGTGTGGGCTGACCCCGCTCTCGTCCGTTATGCCTGCCTGCGCCGTGTGCAGCGTGCGTCGGGTCTCACGGAACGGTTGACCTCATGAACACCAGAGTAATCGCACTGTGCGCGGCAGCGCTCGGCTCCCTGCTTGCGGCGGCAGGCGCTGTGGCAGCGCCCGGCCCGCAGGCCGCGGTGAAGGTGAGTTTCGATCGAACAGGGATCGCGACGTATCGGACTGGCTCGGCTGGCCGTTGCAGCACCCGCGGTATCGTGATCGACCGATCACGCTGCGCCTGCTGCTGTCGCACCGCTCCAGCATCACCGACACCGCAGGCTACGTCATTCCCTATGACGCAGCGCTCAAGGACAAGCTTGACGATCCAAACGCCTGGGACGCCGAGCACGCACCGGGCACGTTTTTTCGCTACACCAACCTCAACTTCCCGGTGGTGGCGTCGGTCATGGAGCGCGCTACCGGCGAACGATTCGATCGGCTCATGCAGCGACTGGTACTGGAACCGCTCGGAGTGCGGGCGTGTTTCAACTGGGCGTCCTGTCCACCCTCCTCGATTGCCCGCGCGGTCGTGCTGTACGACGCAAACGGCGAGGTGCAAGCCGACGATCTGCGCGGTGAGCCTCCACGCTGTCCCGTAGTGCCCGCTGCCGACGGTCAATGTGATCTGACCCGCTGGCAAGCTGGGCGCAACGGAGCGATGTTTTCGCCACAGGGCGGGCTGCGCATTTCCGCACGCGATCTCGCCGCCATCGGTCAGATGCTGCTCAACGATGGCAGCCTGCAGCGAGCACCCCGATTCCTGCGCAAGGAGTCGATCCGTACGCTAACCACCCCGGTATGGACATACGACGGTGGCAACGGCGAAACTTTCGAGGCCGAAACGGGCAATCCGGGCGGCGCATTTTTTTGTCGCTATGGTCTTGCCGTACAGACGCTGGCCACCAACGGCCCCAACTGTCGCGATGATCCGTTTGGTGACGGCCAACCCCGTATTGGCCATGCAGGTGAGGCCTACGGCCTGGTCTCCGGGCTCTGGATCGATCGACGAGCGGGCCGCGGCGTCGCCTACTTCATCGTCGGCGGCGATCTACAGCGCAAGGGTGAACGCTCGGCGTTCTACGCCGTGGAGGAACAACTGCTGCAGGCACGCTGACTCGCCGACGATGTCATAGATTCGTCATACTCGAAATTGAGAATTTAACGTTGTGAACCGTCCCGCTCCGATCTCCGTACTCTTTCTGTGCACACACAACTCAGCGCGCAGCATCCTGGCTGAAGCGTTGCTCAACCACTTGGGCGCAGGGAAGTTCGTCGGCTACTCGGCGGGCAGCACTCCTCGCCAGAGCGGGCAGCCCAACCCGCTGGCGCTGCGTACCTTGGCTGAAGCTGAGATCCCGACCGCAGGGCTGCGCAGCAAGAGTTGGGACGAGTTTCTTAGGCCCGAGGCGCCGCACATCGATCTTGTGATCACGGTTTGCGGCAACGCCAATGAAGTCTGCCCGGTATTCCCGGGGCGCCCCGCGACCGCTCACTGGGGCTACGACGACCCGAGTGCGGGCGAATGGCCCGATGAGATCAAGATGGTGGCGTTTCGGACCACGCTGCACCAGATCAAACGGCGGCTCGAGGCCTTCACGAGCCTGCCTGCGGCATCGCTTGAAAAGATGGCGCTCGAGCAGTCGGCGCGCGCACTCGCCGGGCCCCGCTCCGCGCCATGAGTATTTTCGAGCGCTACCTGACCCTGTGGGTCGGGCTGTGCATCGTCGTCGGCATCGCGCTCGGTGAGGCGTTTCCGCAGGCAGTGCAGACCATCGGCCGCATCGAGATCGCCCAGGTCAACCTGCCCGTCGGTCTGCTGATCTGGATCATGATCATTCCGATGCTGATCCGCGTCGATTTCGGCGCACTCGGTCAGTTGCGGACGTTTGGTCGCGGTATTGGCGTCACGCTGTTCGTGAACTGGCTCGTCAAGCCGTTCTCCATGGCGGTACTCGCCTGGCTTTTCGTGAAGCAGATCTTTGCGCCATATCTGCCAGCGGAGCAGCTCGACAGTTACGTGGCCGGGTTGATCTTACTCGCCGCAGCACCCTGCACGGCCATGGTGTTCGTCTGGAGCCGTCTGACCCACGGCGATCCGTTGTTCACGCTTTCGCAGGTCGCGCTCAACGACACGATCATGGTATTCGCCTTCGCGCCCTTGGTTGGCCTGCTGCTCGGCATCTCGGCGATTGTCGTACCGTGGGATACGCTGCTGATCTCGGTGGTGATGTATATC
>RGWK01000259.1 GCA_010029775.1 Gammaproteobacteria bacterium | reverse complement strand
GCGTAACAGCAGCGTTTCAGTCATGGGTCTCTGGCTTACTCAGAAAATTGCCGTTGCATGACACGCA
Source organism: Gammaproteobacteria bacterium (assembly GCA_010029775.1). Classification (GTDB taxonomy): domain Bacteria; phylum Pseudomonadota; class Gammaproteobacteria; order Steroidobacterales; family Steroidobacteraceae; genus UBA964. The sequence goes on along the minus strand of RGWK01000259.1, from coordinate 3,353 downwards.
GCCGCGGCTCGCCCGGCGTGGTGCCCTCGTGGCGCAACAGACTGTACAAGGAGAACTGTGCCGTGCCAACGCTCGCCAGCGTCCGCACACGAAAGTACATTGATCGTTCGCCGAGACCGACGCTGCGCTCGAGTCGCTCGAAGGCTTGCGGATTGCCGATGCTGTTGCGAAAGGCGTCCCGACCGGGGAAACAACTACGCTGCCGATTGCGCTCGAGACCCTGCGGGTCGCGGCTCCATTGGCGCTCGCCTGTCAACGCATCGAGCAACACGCCGGTGGCCGAGCACAGATTGATGGCGGCATCGCGGGGCAGGGCGGCAACGTGCGGGGCGAGTCGGGCGTACCGCTCGGCGTCCATGCCATCGAGCAACAGCAACTCGCTGATCGACGTGATCGGACGGTTCGGCGGTCGGTAGGGTACCGGCAGCGCTGAGTAGACCGACTCTTCGGCACCGCCCGGTTGCGCCTCGTCGTCAGCATCGATCCAGTCAGTCATTCGCGCTGCGATCTGCGGCTCGATCTCGAGTACCTGCAGCAAGCGTTCGAGCACCTCGCGCGCGGCCGGGTCGCTCTTGCCGTCCATGTCGATGAGCGAGTTGAGATTGAATCGGCCCTGCATGTCCTCAACCTGCGCCTCGACGATCACGCCATCGATCGCCTCCAAGGGTCCGAGCGGCGCGGACCAGGGTTGACCGGGTCGGACCACATCCGTTTGTTCTGCCAGCTGCTCCCGCAGCACCTCGGCCGCGAGCGCCTCGGTACCACTGGCCACCCATAGCGCCTGCTCTTGCGCGGCACTGCCTTGCGCGCGCCGCAGTGCCATGCCGGTGTCAAAGGTGATGGCTGCGGCGATCGCGGTGGCGAGCGCGAGCAGAATGAGCGCAGTTAGCAGCGCCATGCCACGCGCGCGACTCATCCGGCAACCTCGACGAGCCGAACGAGCTTGCCAAACTGCACCGTCTCGAGCGTGATCTCTACGGCACGCGGTCGAGAGCGAGAGCGCTGTGGCTCGTTGACCTCCACCGGCCACTCCGTTCGCCACTCGCCGGGGTCATCGAGAAAGCGCAGTTCGAGGCGTTTCACGCCCCGTAACACCACCCGCTCACGCGCCGTGCTCGATTGGGTACGCTCGAGCGCCGGCCACACACGGCGGATCAAGGTTTCATCGCGCAGGACATACTCGATACGTTGCAACGACGGCTGAGCCGTTCCGGGCGGAATAATGCGCCCGCCGCGGGTCAGTGCCACAAGCTCTGTGCCGCGCCGATCTGCGCGCAGCGCGGGCTCGACGCCGCGGCCCAGCACGTCGCGCACCGGACGGGCCGAAAGTTGCGCGAAATCCTGAACCAGCGTGCGTACCGCTCGTTGCAGCGAAGCGAGTTGCTGCTGCTGCTCGCTGACGCTTGCGCGTTGGCGAATGACCTCGGTGAGGGCGCCATAACCGAGCGCGAGCATCAGCGCGGTGATGAACATCGCGACGAGCAGCTCGAGCAGCGTAAAACCACGCGCGTTCGGCCCCCTCATGGCGGGCTCCTGCGTGCCACGTCCCACGCGGCATCTGCGCCAGGCGCCGGTGCGATGCTCGCGCCATGGAAGCCGATCAAGGTGACGAGCCATTCTTTGCGTTCGCCGCCTGCAGCTTTGGGTCGTGCCGAAACCTTGATCTGCAGCATCCCCTTGATGGGCGTTCGACCAATGTCCTCCCGCCATTGCCACATCGATCCCGCGAACTCGACCTCACCCTCGCGTGTGCCGGGCTTTGGCGCCTCGCGCCCCACGCGCGCCTCGACCAGGCGATTGCTGGCGACCCATTCGGCGAAGCTACGCTCGCGCAGGCGTGCCGTGCTGTCTGCTCCGGTGGTCAGTGCTGAGAGCACCGCTGCGGATCCTAAGGCGACGATCACGAGCGCGACCAGCACTTCGACGAGCGTGAAGCCCATCCGCCTGCGGCGACCGATCACGGTGTGCCGTCCTCGGCAAGCTGCTCGAGCTCGCCATTCGCGTCGGGGCGGATGCGCTGCACATAGGGCTCTGCATCGCGCCGCAGCAGCACCTCGAAAGCCGTGAACTCACCGCTCGAGTCAATGCCGAGCTGTGGCGAAGGGCGTTTGCCGTCATCGCCCTTATCGCTCTCGTCGTCCGCATCGAGCACGATACGTCGACCCTCGATCCACGCCTCGAACGACAGCCCTTCGGGCAGCCTGCGCGGGCGCAAGGCATCGTCAGTGGCCGTCCGCCATTGGCCGTCGCGCGGGTCGAACCAAGCGAATTCGTAACCCTCACGCGATAGACGCACGCCATAGTGTCGCGTCTCGAGCTCTGCTCGATCCCGTGCGTAGTCGAGTACGGCTCGCAGTCGGTGGGCCTCCTCCTCCAGCGAGCGATCGCGGCCAACAACGCCCAGTGCGAGCACCGCGCCGCCGATCATCAGACCGATGATGGTGATCACCACCAGCATCTCGATCAGCGTGAATCCCGCGGATGAGGCTGTCGGCGCCCGCGGCGACAGGGGCGATGAGGCGATCAGTCTGCCGTGTCCCAGTTGCCGATGTCGTCGCCACCCTCTACGCCATCCGGCCCGAACGAGTAAAGGTCGTACTCGCGTCCCCGAGTGCCCGGATAACGGTACTGGTATGGGTTGCCCCAGGGGTCGGCCGAGACGCGGGCGATGTAACCGCCGTCCTTCCAGTTGCGCACTGTCGCATCGTCCGGTTTGCTCACGAGGGCCGTGAGACCCTGCGCCGTGCTCGGATAACGGGCTGTGTCGAGGCGGTACATGGCAAGCGCCGTTTCGATGGTCTGCAGATCTCCCCGCGCCTTGGTCAGTCGGGCATCGTCCACGCGACCCATCACCCGCGGCACGATGAACGCGGCGAGCAGGCCGATGATGACCACGACAACCATGATTTCGATCAGCGTGAACCCCCTCGTGCGGGCGCGGGGTCTGGACACTCGATGCACGGGATGCTCCTTCGGCCAACGGCCGGAAAAATCGGCCCTCGGATCATAGCAAAGCAGGATTGCGGCACTACGACGCCGGGCTCCGTATAATCCGCCGCGGTTCGGTTGGCCATGGCAGGTCGCTAGGGGGGAGCAGGGATGTCGGTTGCCTTCATTTTTCCGGGACAAGGGTCCCAATCGGTCGGGATGTTGGCTGGGCTCGCCGAACGGCATCCGGTGGTGCGCGAAACATTCGATTCGGCCTCTAAGGTGTTGGGCTTTGATCTCTGGTCCCTTGCGCAGCAGGGTCCGGCTGAAGCCTTGGCCCTGACCGAGAACACGCAGCCGGTGATGCTGGTCGCGGGTGTGGCGACCTGGCGAGTGTGGTGCCTGGCTGAAGGTCCGCGCCCCGA
>RGWK01000258.1 GCA_010029775.1 Gammaproteobacteria bacterium | reverse complement strand
GCGCACCACCCAGTAGACGAGAAAGGTCACTGCGGCGACAGCCGGACCGAAAGCCAGCCACACCGCCGGCGGCGGTGGGCCCATGTCGCGGCGCAACACGCGGATGGCAGGCACGCGAGACAACTGCAGCAGTGGCGGCAACGCAAAGCCCGCGAGCAGCGAGACTGCCGTCAGGAAGCCGAGCGCCAACGGCACGAGGTCAGGTGGCGGCAAATCGGCGCGCAGCAAACCCTGCAGCGCCTGCACGAGCCAGGTCTGCACCAGATAGCCGAACGCCGAGCCAAGCAGCGCGGCTGCCAGCGCGATCAGCAACAACTGTACGAGACTCACGGTCAGTGTGAAGTTGCTCGAGGCCCCGAGCGTCTTCAGCAAAGCGACCGAATCGAGATGCCGCTTGACGTAGCGCCGGGCCGACATCGCCACCGCGATGGCGCAGAGCAACACCGCCACCAGACTCGCAAGGCTTAGGAAGCGACCAGAGCGGTCGATGGCGCAGTTGGGTCGAGGGCAGATCAGCGAGATTCATGAGCAAAGACGGCGCGAGCTCGCCAAACCCGCCGCCCTGGTCGGGCCGCGAGATCAGCACTTGCGAGACGCGAAAACTGCGCGCACCCACCGAGACCGTGTCGCCCACGGCCACACCGAGTGCCGCCAAAAGCTTCGAATCCGGCCACACTTCGCCCGACTTTGGACCCGTGGCGCGCAACTGGGCCACACCAAACACGGTCTGGGATACGCCAATCGAGCCGCGCAGAGGGTAAGCGTCGCTGACGGCGCGCAAGTTGGCGAGCTGATTACGGTCACCCGAAAAGACCACACTGAGCACACTCGTGGTGCGCGCGGTGCGTAAGGCGCGCCGCTCGGCTTCGCGCGCATAGCGCTCATCCGGTGCGCTCGAAGCCTCAAGGCGCAGATCTGCCGCCAGCACCTCGTTGGCCTGCAGCGCAACCGACTGGCTGATGCGATTGACAAGAAAGCCGACGCCGGTCAGTGCACCGACCGCCACGGTCAGCGCGAGCAGCAGCACGCCGAGCTCCCCGGAACGCCACTCGCGCCCCAGCATGCGCAGACCCAGTTGTAAGGCTCTTTGCAGCATGCGTCAGCCGGGGACGAGTCGTCCCGCCTCCATCACCCACATGCGTGCACAGCGCGCTGCGAGCGTCCGGTCGTGGGTCACGAGCACGAGCGTCGTGTGTGAACGTGCGTTCAAATCGAACAGCAGATCGGCAATACGCGCCCCCGTGACGGTGTCGAGATTACCGGTCGGTTCGTCGGCAAACAGCACCGCGGGTTCCGTGACGAATGCCCGCGCGATCGCCACGCGCTGCTGCTCGCCACCTGACAGCTGCCGCGGATAATGACCCGTACGCCCCTTCAGACCGACGCGCTCAAGCGCCCCCAACGCCACCGACCGGGCATCGGATCGACCCGCAAGTTCGAGTGGCAGCATCACGTTCTCGAGCGCGGTCAACGCCGGCACGAGATGAAACGACTGAAAGACGAAGCCCACCCGCGCCGCGCGTAGACGGGCGCGCCCATCCTCGTCGAGGTGCGTCAGATCCTCGCCAGCCAGCAGCACGGTGCCCGTGGTCGGGGTGTCGAGACCGGCCAGCAGCGCCAGCAGGGTCGACTTACCGGCACCGGAGGCGCCGACGATGGCGACCGACTCGCCGGCGGTGACCTGAAAGTCAACGTCATCGACGATGGTCAGCGGGCCTTCCGGGCTGCTAACCTGTTTACAGAGTTTTCGGGCTTCGAGGACGATATCTTTGGTCACGAAACGATCCTTCGTTACAGGCCTGTTGCTCGCGTTGGCAGCCGTGCCCGCGAGTGGCACGGCGGCAGCCGATAAGCCGAGCACGATCCTCGTGCTGGGCGACAGCGTGAGTGCGGGCTACGGCCTTGCCCTCGGGGAGGGCTGGGTCTCCCTGCTGCAAGGCCGGCTGAAGACGCAAGGTTACGGATACCGCGTCGTCAATGCCAGCGTCAGTGGCGAAACGACGACCGGCGGGCTTGCCCGACTGCCGCGAGCCCTTACCGTGCACCGGCCACAGATCGTGGTATTGGAACTCGGCGGCAACGACGGCTTGCGAGGCCTGCCGCTCGAAACATCGCGGGCCAACCTCGAAAAAATGATCCAGTTGTCGAAGGCTGCGGGAGCGGAAGTGGTGTTGCTGGGCATGAAAATGCCGCCGAATTACGGCCCGCGCTATGCGGCAGGCTTCGAGCGAATCTTTGCCGAGCTCGCTCGCAAGTACCGCCTGGCCTTTGAGCCGTTTTTCTTGGACAAGATCGCCTTGGTACCCGGCATGCTGCAGGCTGATGGCCTGCATCCGACCGCTAAAGCCCAACCCACGATGCTCGATGCGGTATGGCCGGTGCTGAAGCCGCTACTGAAACGTTGAGTTGACACTTCGCGCCCGTTGCCTGAAGCAACGGGCTGCCGCTAGAGTCGAGGCATGTCAAAACCCTGGCTTGCCTCCTATCCGCCCGGCGTACCCGCCGAAATCGATTCCCATCGCTACCGCTCGCTCGCACACTTGGCCGAGGAGAGCTTTGCAGCTTTTGCCGCACGCACCGCGTACGTGCAAATGGACAAGTCGCTGAGCTTTGGCGAACTCGACCGCCAATCACGCGCCTTTGCCGCCTGGTTGCAACACCGCGCCGGCATCCAGCGCGGCGATCGCGTCGCGATCATGATGCCGAACGTGCTGCAGTACCCCATCGCCCTGTTTGGGGTGCTGCGCGCAGGCGGCACGGTGGTCAACACCAATCCGCTGTACACCGCGCGCGAACTACGACACCAATTGGTCGATTCCGGCGCCGAAGTGATCGTGATCCTCGAGAACTTTGCCCACGTGCTCGAGGAAGTCATCGGTCAGACGAGCGTACGTAAGGTGGTGGTTACCAGCGTCGGCGAACTGCTCGGTTTTCCCAAAGGCACGATCGTCGATTTCGTGGTGCGCCGCGTCCGCAAGGCCGTGCCGGCTTGGAATCTGCCGGGCGCACAGCGCTTCGCCCAAGTGCTCGCCGACGGCGCTCGCCTCAGTCTGCAGCCGGTGGATCTCGGCCACGAGGATCTCGCCTTCCTGCAATACACCGGCGGCACTACCGGCGTATCCAAAGGCGCGATGCTGAGCCACGGCAACATGGTGGCCAACGTAATGCAATCGTCGGCCTGGACCGAATGGGCATTGCCGCAGAACGAGCCCGGCATCGCGATCACTGCGCTGCCGCTGTATCACATCTTCGCACTCACCGCGAACTGCATCGTGTTCCTGCGGCTTGGCTGGACCAACATTCTGATCACCAATCCCCGCGACTTTCCGGGCTTCGTCAAAGAACTCAAAAAATACCCCTTCAACTACATCGCTGGCGTCAATACGCTGTTCAACGCCTTGCTGCATACGCCCGGCTTCGAGCAGGTGGACTTCAG
>RGWK01000257.1 GCA_010029775.1 Gammaproteobacteria bacterium | reverse complement strand
GTCGGCGGCGACAAGGCCAAGGGCTGTCAGCGGTTCACCGAAGCGGCGGCCGGCTTCGAGGCGGCGCGCACTACCGGTGTGCCCTCGGCGATGGGCATCGATTGGGGTGCAGCAGAGGCCTATTACTGGGTGGGACGTTGCGCCAAGGATTCAGGCGATGCCGCGGGTGCTCGGCGCGCGTTCGACAAGGCGCTCGGCATCGCGCCGGATTTCGTCGCTGCCAAACGCGGCTGACGCCTGCGCGCCCGGGCTTGGCGCTTAGAACACGCCGGCTTCGAGGCCTGCGACCAGCGTCGCGCCGAGCTCCTCGCAGCGGGCCAGTGCCGTGGTGTCCGGCTCACCGATGCTGAGTACCGCTGGCGCTACGGCCCGCCAGCGGTAGCCCGTGACGATACGTTCGACGGCGGCAATCGTCCCGCTGCCGTCGTTGCCGGCGCTGACCATCAGGCCGTAAGGCCTGCCCTCGGTTCGTCCTTCGGCTGGATAAAAGCTGCGATCAAAAAAATGTTTGAGTGCCCCGGACATGTAGCCGAAGTGCTCCGGGGTCGCGAGCAGAATACCCTCTGCCCAGAGCAGATCTTCCACGGTCGCCTGCAGTGCCGGACGCTCGCGAAGTTCAAAATTCTCGCCCGCGGCGCGCATTCCGGCGACGGCTGCGGTGCACAGGCGCTCGGTTCGTCCGCCGGGTTGACCGCCGTAGACGAGCAGGACCGCAACGCTCATGGCAGATCGTGGCCGCGACCGCGGTTACGCGCGTAGATAATCAGGATCGCGATCAAGCCGCCGATACCGGCGAGCGCCATGTCGCGATGCGCATCCCACTCATCGCCTTGCGTGCCGAGGAACGCCGCGCCGAGACCACCACCAAAGACCACGGCTGCGGCCCATTCGAGCAACTCGTAGAACAGCGACGATGACATGATCAGATCGAGCGGCAGGAAGTAGCTCCAGAAGCCGCGGATACCAGCTAGGCGCATTAGCAGTTCGCGTACCGGCAGCGCCAACAGCAGCCCATAGCAGAAGTGCACCAGCCGGTCGTAGTGGTTTCGGCTGAGATCGAACGCGTCGTTCAGCGACTCGCCGGTGAGGTCTCGAAAGGCCGCATCGTAGGGGACGAGCGCGTAGGTGTAATGCGCGCCAATGGCATGCAGACTCAAAAAAATCACTACCAAAAGGTGCGAGGCCATCGTCAGTGGCACTTGCTGCCGGATCGCGTACATCAAGCCGAATCCGGCAAACACCAGGGTATTTTCCAGTAGCCATGTCGGGCGATCGATCGGACGGATCGCAAGCAGCAGCCAAAATACGGCGAAGGCGCCGTACAGCACGGTGAGTTGCTGGCGTCGTGTCATGGCAAGGGGGAGTGTAGCGCGCTTCGGCGGGGTGAACGCACTGCGGCCAACCCGTACGGAAAGGCGCCTACGGCCTGCCCGCCGGCGGCGTACCGCACTATTCTCTGGTCATGTGGCGAGCGATGCGTGTTGTAACCCTGCTGCTGTGCACCATGAGCCTCATGCTCGGGCGGTCTCAAGCGGCCGAGGACAGCTTCGTGCCCAAGAGCGTTGATGTGCCGCGCCTCAAAGATCCGATTCGCATCGATGGCAAGCTCGACGAGGCGTTTTGGCAGAACGCTGTCCCCATTCGTGACTTCGAGCAGTTTGCCCCAGGCAGCGGTGAGCCGCCGAGCGAGGCTACGGAATTCTTCCTGGCTCGTGACGAGGAGAATCTCTACATCGGCGCGCGGCTCGGGGATCGCGAGCCGGCGCTCATCAAGCGTTCCCAGCTCGTGCAGGGCCAGGGGGTGTTCAACGACGACTATATCGAGATCTTGCTTGATACCTACAACGACCGGCGCACCGGCTACATTTTTTACGTCAATCCGAACGGTGTGCAGCGCGATGGGCTGCTGCTCGGTGGCTTGTCCTTCAACATGGACTGGGATGGCATTTGGCAGGCGGCGGCGAGCGTGAACGGGCAGGGTTGGGAGGCCGAGATCGCCTTGCCGTTCAAGACCCTGGCCTTCGATCGGCAGGGGGACATTTGGGGGCTCAATCTCATTCGTTCGATCCGCCGCAAGCGCGAAGACGTCGCCTGGTCGCAGCGGAACCGGCGTATTACGCTCGATCTGACCAACGAGATTCGGGGCATGCGCGGACTCGACCAGGGACTGGGCCTGGACCTCGTGCCCTCGGCAGCCCTCACCGAGCGCGAGTCGTTCCGCCTGGGTGATAGCAGTTTGGTTCTAAAGCCGTCGCTCGACGCCTTTTGGCGCATCACACCCTCGCTCTCCGGCGCCTTAACGCTCAACACGGATTTTTCAGCCACGGAGGTTGACGATCGGCAGGTCAATCTGACCCGATTTTCTTTGTTCTTCCCCGAAAAGCGCGACTTCTTTCTCGAGGACAGTGAAATCTTCGAGTTCGGGGGGCTGACACAAAACGGCCGGCCGTTCTTTTCCCGCACCATCGGCCTGTCGGCGAGTGGCCAGCCTATTGACCTCGACGGCGGTGCGCGCCTCACCGGCAAGGTCGGCCGCTATTCGCTCGGCATGCTCGCCGTTCGGCAGGAGGCGACGGCGAGTCTTGAGGCCCAAGACGTGTTCGTGGCGCGGGCGTATCGCAACTTCGGCGAGCAATCGACCATCGGCGGGATCTTCACGAGTGGTGATCCGGCGAACGGGCGCGACAGTTCGCTGGTCGGCGTCGACGTCGCGCTGCGTGACCAGCGCCGCTTCACCGGTTTCGTCGAGGCCCGTGGTTGGTGGCAGCAATCCTCGACAGCGGGTCGCTCGGGCGATGAGCAGGCCTGGGGCGCCTCCGTCGGATATCCCAACGATCGCACCGATGCGCTCGTCGGGTACACGCGTATCGGTCGTGATTTTCGCCCGGCCATGGGCTTTGCCAACCGCACCGGGATCGAAGAGTGGTACGGCCGGTACAAGCACCGTTACCGCTTCGCCAAAGGGGCTCTGCTGCGCAGCTGGCAAGCCGGCGTCGATGCGCGGCAGATCGACGATGCAGCCGGGCAACTCGAGTCGCGCGCCTTGGTGATCACCCCGTTCGCGCTCGACACTCAGCCGGGCGACAGTCTCTCGTTAGATGTGGCGCGTTACACCGAGGTGGTACGCGCTCCGTTCGTTCTGCCTGGAGGGTTACGCGTGCCGGCGGGTCGCCATGAGTTCGACCGCCTCAGGCTCTACGGTTCGACGGCGGGATTTCGTCCGTGGTCGGCGACTTGGGATGTGGAGACGGGCGGTTTCCAGAACGGACGGCGGTTCGATACGCGTGTCGGGGTGAACTGGCGACCCGATTCGCACTGGCTGCTTGGCGCGCAGTATCAGACCAACGCGATTGACTTGCCTGGCGGTGATTTCACGACCCGGGTCTACGGCCTGACCGTCAACTACGCGTTCAATGTGCGCTGGGCCTGGCTCAATCTCGCGCAATACGA
>RGWK01000256.1 GCA_010029775.1 Gammaproteobacteria bacterium | reverse complement strand
GCATCGAGTTGAACGATCTCGCGCGCGAGCACGCACTCCTCCTGCATCGACCAGCGCACTTCCGGCTGCGTTCGCACCCGCTGACCGGCGACGCGCAGCAACTCAGCCGTATCGATCGAAGCCGCCAACTGGATACGTGCCTCGCTGCCACCGTCATCGAGATCAACGGCCACGACGTACTCGCTGCGCCCCAGACCACCCGCCTCCGCAAAGACGGCACCGCGCCCGTTCGCCAGCAGATAGCGCGGTGCACCACCCGGACGTCGCTTGCCGATACGATCGGGGTACGCACACGCAAGCAAGCCTCCCGCCGACAGCCCTGCTTCATCGATCGCGTTTGAGTTGCGCAGCCGCGCTGCGAATTGGCTCTCCAGCCGGCGTGCGCGAGCGAGCGCGCCGCGATCGATCGACGCGCTACCGCGATCACCCTCAAGTGCTTCGAGTCGCGTGCGGATATCCGTGTCACGGGCTTGCGGGTCGCGCCGTAGCACATCGCGCTCGCTCAGCAACGCCGCAAGGCGCGCACCGAGCTGGGGTACACCACGGGTCTCCGCCTCGAGCAGCAAGTGCGCGAGACGCGGATGCACAGGCCAACGCGCCATGGCCTTGCCATGATCGGTGATGCGCGCCTGCGCATCGAGCGCGCCGAGTTTGCGCAGCAGATCGCGACTGGCAGCAAGCACGGCAACGGGCGGCGCATCCAACCAACGCAAACCGCCGCCCTGTGGCTCTGCACCCCAGCACGCCAAATCGAGCGCAAGCGGCACGAGATCCGCGTCAAGCATTTCAGCCGGTGTATAGGCCGCCAGACTGCGCTCCGCACCCGCACTCCACAACCGATAGCAGATACCCGCCGCGACGCGCCCAGCACGACCCGCGCGCTGATCCGCCGAAGCGCGGGAAATGCGGCGGGTTTCGAGACGACTCATGCCACTCACCGGATCAAACGCGGCACGACGCGCGAGACCGCTGTCGATCACCACCCGGATGCGCGGCAGAGTCAGACTGGTCTCGGCAATGTTGGTCGCAAGGATGATGCGACGCGCACTCTGCGGGCTGTCGGCAAGCGCGGCATCCTGCGCAGCAGGATCAAGCTCGCCGTAGAGCGGAAAGACCTCGACCTGCGGATCGAGCCGACCCTCATCTTGACGCAGCATCGACTCGACACGGCGGATCTCGCCCGCCCCCGGCAGAAACACGAGGATGTCACCCTCCTGCTCGCGCAGCGCCCGACGGATCGCGAGCACCACTTCACGCTCGAGCGGATCGACGCCACCCGGCAGCATGGGCAAGCCACGCCCAAGGTGCACGATCTCGACCGGGAAACTGCGCCCCAGGGAGCGGATCAGCGGTGCGGACCCGCGTGGAGATTCCGCGAGCAACTCCGCAACCGCCACACCGTCGAGGGTGGCCGACATCACGAGTAGGCGCAGATCGAGCCCGAGCGTCGCGCGCGCATCAAGGCACAGCGCAAGGCCAAGATCCGCCTGCAGGCTGCGCTCGTGGAATTCATCGAAGATGACGAGCGCCACATCCTCGAGCGCCGGATCGTCCTGCAGCAGACGCGTGAGCACACCCTCGGTCACGACTTCGATGCGGGTATGCCGCGACACACGAGTATCGAGCCGCATGCGGTAGCCCACACGGCCACCCACCTCCTCACCGAGCGTGCTCGCCATGCGTCTTGCAACGGCGCGGGCTGCAAGTCGGCGCGGCTCGAGCATCAGGATCTTGCGCCCACGCAACCACGGCTCATCGAGCAGTGCGAGTGGCACTACGGTGCTCTTGCCCGCGCCAGGCGGGGCCTCGATCACTGCGGACGAAGCCTCGCGCAAGGCTGCGCGCAACTCCGGCACGACGCTCAGGATCGGCAACTCAGGCAATCGAATCACAACAATGGATCCACCCACGCGCAGTGGTTGCGCGGATCGCCCGGATTGTATGCAATCAGCCTGTGCGAACGCTGAAACGATTGCTGTGGGGTATGTTGGCCAGCGTCCTGCTGCTGTGGGGCGCTCTGGCAGTGTGGGCGTATTGGCCGGGCGAACCTGAAATCCCGGTCAGTCAGCTCGCTCGCCCCGAGGATCGCTTCGTCAACGTCGATGGCTTGAGTTTGCGCTACCGCGAGTGGGGCGAAGCCACGGCCGATCGACCTGCGCTACTGCTGATCCATGGCTTCGGTAATTCCCTGCAGAGCTTTCGCGAACTCGCGCCGCGCCTTGCCGGCTCCTGCCATGTCATCGCCATCGACATGCCAGGTTATGGCTTGTCGGACAAACCGGTCGATCACGACTATCACAACGGTCCGCAGGCCGCGGTACTCGTCAAGGCGGCGCACGCACTCGGCTTGCGGCGGGTGGTGTACGTCGGCCACTCGCTGGGCGGTGCCGTAGCGCTGCACGCGGCGATCCAGGACCCCGAGGCACGCGGTCTCGTTTTACTCAATCCCGGCATCATCCGCACCGGCGTACCGAAGATCGTGCAAGTTACCCTGCCACCGTTGCCGCGGATGTCGGCGAAGATGTTTGCGAGTCGGGAGTTTCGCGGCAATTTCCTCAAAGGTTCCTATGTGAACACCGCACTCGTCACCGAGTCGGTGATCGACGAGGTGATGCTGGGCGCGCGCAGCGAAGGCTACATGGCAGGTATGACGTCGCTGATGACGCAATACGCCGAAGGCGAAGAAATCCGCCTCGCGCCGCGGGTCAAAGTGCCGACCCTGATCCCGTGGGGCAATCGTGACAAGAACAAGCCGCCGAGCGAGGCCGACGAACTGCAGGGCATGATTCGCGGCTCAAAACTGGTGCGGTTCGAGAACGCCGGGCACTACGTGCACGAAGAAGCCGCTGAGGGCGTTGCTCGCGCCATCCTCGACTGGTTACCGTCGAGCTGAGCTGGCGGAGACCCTAACGTCGACCCTGTCGGCGTCACGGCAACTTGCGCACGCCCACCAAGAAAGCGACCCACGCCGCCATCAACGAAACTCCGCCGACGGGTGCCACCATGCCGAACCACCGGGGTGCACCGGCCGTCAGCGCGTAGATGCTGCCAGCAAACAGCACCATGCCGATAACCAGCAGGCGCACCGCGTACGCAAGCCACTTCGATTCCCCATGCTGTCGTTGCAGAACGCCGATGGCGAGCAAGCCGAGCGAGTGAAAGAACTGGTAGGTCACGCCTGTCTGATAACTCGAGAACTGCCGCTCGGTCAGCACCGCCTGCAGAGCATGCGTTCCGAAAGCGCCCAGCATCGTCGCCAGCGCGAGCGATACCGCAGCGATCGACATCGTCCGTTGCGCGTTGTTCATACAACTCTCCGACTTGCCAGCGCCACGCTGCAGCGCGACACTCAAGACATGATAAACAAACCCACCCTCGCCGCCGGCTGCGCTGCGCTCATCGCCGCGCTATCGCCGCTCCACGGACTTGCCGCAAAAGCCCCTGCCGACGC
>RGWK01000255.1 GCA_010029775.1 Gammaproteobacteria bacterium | reverse complement strand
CAGATGTTCGGTGACCCGCGCGTACTCGCCGTGTTGCCTGCTGCGGCACCGGCGGCAGAGTTGGCCGCGTACCGCAAGATGCTCGAGTTCTGGGGTGGCGGCGGTGCACAGCAGTTCGAGATCGTCACGGATAGACAACTAAAACAACTGCCTGCCGATCAGCCGGTGTGGCTGTTTGGTCGCGGTAACGCTTGGGCGGACCGCAGTTTCGGTAACGAGGCGGCGCCCGGTTTTCGTCGAGAGGCTGACGCCGTAGTGCTCGGTACCGCGCGCCTCGCGTTCGCTGATCGATCGCTGGTGGTGGTAAGGCGGCATCCGCGCAACGACATGAAGGCGATGGGTTGGATCGCACTCGAGTCACTGGCGGCAGCGGAGGGCCTCGCCCGCAAGCTGCCGCACTACGGCAAGTACTCCTGGCTGGGCTTCTCCGGGACCGAGCCCACCAACACTGACAAAGGCGAGTGGTCCACGGGCGACTCGCCGCTGCGAGTGGATTTACGGTCACCCGCCGAACGCAGCGATGCCTTGCCGACCGGCGGTTATGTCCGACGCGCAGCGCTGGCGCAGCTGCCTGCCGTATTCGATGCGCAGCTCATGCGGCGCGATATCGAGTGGCTGGCGGACCCGGCCCGCGAGGGTCGCGGGCCGGGCACAGCGGGTCTTGCGGCGGCCGCTGATTACCTCGCCGCGGCGTTCAAGCAGGCGAAGCTCAAGTCCGTGGCTGAAGTTGCTGCAACGAGTGTCAGCGCGAATGCCGACGGCTATTTCCAGTCATTCGCCTTCACGCCGCCGGGCGCGCGGGTGCCGATCGAGCTGCGCAATGTCATCGGCGTATTGCCTGGAACGGATCCACGTTTTGCGGGTGAGGCCGTACTCGTGACGGCCCACTACGATCACCTCGGCCGTAGCGGGCCTGGAGTGCGCATGTCCGAGGTCGGGCGCGTGCATCCGGGCGCCGACGACAATGCCAGTGGCGTGGCGGTGATGCTCGAACTCGCGCGCGCTGCGGGCGGTGCGGGGTTGCCGCGGACCGTGGTGTTCGTCGCATTCTCGGGCGAGGAGTCCGGCTTGCAGGGCTCGAAGCATTTCGTCGCCAATGCTGTTCCGGTACCGGCGAGTGGCATCCGTTCAGTGCTCAACCTCGACACCGTGGGTCGCCTGCGTGACGGGGAACTGTCGGCACTGGCCACCGACACCGCCAGCGAGTGGCAGCATGTCTTCCGCGGCATCGGCTTTTCCACCGGCATTGCCGTGCGCAACATTCCAGGTGCGGGCCAATCCTCAGATCAGCAAAGTTTCATCGAGAAAGGCATCCCGGCCGTTCAGTTGTTCACGGGCGCACACCTCGACTACCACCGGCCCACCGATACGGCCGACCGCATCGACCTCGACGGTCTCGTCAAGGTCGCAACCGTTGCGCGTGAAGCGCTCGAGTACCTAGCGCAACGCCCAACTCCGCTGAGCGTGACCATTGCCAATGTCGCTGCGCCGGTCGCAGCGTCCGCAGCGCCGCGCAAAGTGTCGTTCGGACTCGTGCCCGACTATGCGCATCAAGGAGAGGGCGTGAAAGCCGAATCGGTGGTGCCGCAGTCACCTGCCGCGCGCGCCGGTGTACAGGCTGGAGACGTGCTGCTTTCGCTCGACGGCAAGCCTGTGAACGGCCTTGCAGCCTTTTCAGAAGCGTTGAAGGCCTATCCGGTTGGCGCACGCGTCCGCGCAGTACTCAGTCGCAACGGTCAGCAACTTGCGCTCGAGGTAGTGTTGCAGGAACGCTGACGGCGATGCCGAGCACTTCGCCATAGCGCAAATCACAGGCTGCGCAGCGACCCTTCGAGCTGCACCAACGCAGACTCTTGCCGTCGATGCGGCCCCAGAATGCGCCGTCCGGATCGGCATCCACCTCGCGCAACAGCTCAAGGAAGCTGCGTGTCGGTGCAAGCGCGCGGTGACGCCGCCATCGACCTGCGTCGTCACGCTCATCCAGCAGCCAACAGCCATCCGCGGCGCGGTAGCGAAAGCGTGCCACGGGTAGGTTGCGACGAGTGCCGGGGACACCGCAAATCCGCCGCAACTCGTCGAGCCAGACCCGGTCTTCCTCGATGCGGTAGCCGATCAGCACCGTGTTGCGCGCGGTCGGCGGGCAGATACGAGCGCAGTAAGCCTCGAGCAACCGCTCAATCAGATGCCGCGTGTGTTGCGGAATCGCATGCATGACTCAAGCCTAGCGCGTGCCGGGGCACGACCGCTATTCTGGCAGCCGATGCCGTCGCCCGACCCCCTCACCCCGAATCGTCTGCCGCGACACGAGGACGTGGGTGCCGCTGTGCTCGCCGTTATTCCGCCGCGAGCCGTGCCGTGGAAAAAGCGCGTGCTGTGGCGGCTGGTGTTGTGGATACTGCGCACCGCCGCGGGTCGCCGCGCTCTGGCGGCGCTCATCAATCGGGGGAATCGCTGATGCAAACCGTATCGATCGTGCTGGCCTTGCTGGTGGGCGCGGGTCTCGTCGTGCAGGTCGGCCTGAATATGGCTTTGGCGCGCAGCTTCGGCAGTGCGCCGGCGGCAGCTCTCGTGAACTTTTTGGTCGGTACGGTCGCTCTCACGCTGTTCCTGTTCGTCCTGCGCCAGCCTTGGCCGGATCGAACCCAGTGGGAGAGCGTGCCTGCGTGGGCCTGGTTCGGTGGTCTGTTCGGTGCCTTGTACGTGGCGACAGCGACCTTCGCCGGTCCGCGGCTGGGTGCCTTGCTGCTGCTCGCGCTGACGGTTGCCGGGCAGATGGTGGCGTCGATCATTGTCGATCACTACGGGCTGCTTGGTTTTCGCGAGCAGGCGGTGACGGCCTCGCGTTTGGTAGGCGTGCTGCTGCTCGGTATCGCGATCTACTTGATCGCGCGTTGATCGCGCACTAAGTCCTGCTGCTGCAGTCGCTGCAGAGTCCTTTGATCTCGAGCGAGGTGGGCTCGATCCGAAAGCCCTTGGCTCGTGACTGCTCGGCAAGTACGCGATTGATCGCCGGATCATCGATCTCCGCGACTCTCTGGCACTGCCGGCACACCAAGAACTGCGCCACGTGTGCATGCCCGGGCTCCATGCAGCCGAGAAACGCGTTCAGCGAGTCGATGCGGTGCACGAGTCCCGCATCCATCAGAAACTCGAGCGCACGGTAAACCGTGGGTGGTGCGGCCTTCTCGCGCTCCTTGGCGAGCTCCGCGAGGATTTCATAGGCGCCGATCGGTTCGTGTGCGCGCCAGACGATCTCGAGGATGCGCCGCCGGATGGGCGTAAGGTTGAGCCCCTTGCGCTCACACAACTGCACTGCGGTGCTCACCGCCTGATCGATACAGGCCGTGTGATCATGCGCAGGTGGGTGAGAGTGCGGAGTTGCAGCCACGCTTTACGTTATCATGCGCGGCTTATGGCTACCACGGATCGGGTTCCCGTCACCGTACTGACGGGCTTTCTGGGGTCGGGAAAGACCACCCT
>RGWK01000254.1 GCA_010029775.1 Gammaproteobacteria bacterium | reverse complement strand
GCAGCAAGATGCCCGTGCGCTCGATTACCCGGAGGGCAGTTTTGATCTCGTGGTGTCGAGCTTCTTCCTGCACGAACAGTCGCCGACAACGAATCGCAAGGTGCTGCGCGAGGCCTACCGCGTGCTTCGACCAGGCGGGATCATGGTTCACATGGAATTGCCGCCCGCCAAGGCCGTCGACCCCTATTACAACTTCTATCTGGACTGGGACGCGTACTACAACAACGAACCGCATTACGCGAGCTTTCGAAAGTTCGACCTCGCGGCGGAATGCGCCAAGGCAGGCTTTTCTGCCAACGGCTACTTCGCGCGACGTATTCCCAACTGGGGCACGGTGAGCGAGAGCGAGTTCGCCGAGTCTGCCCGCGGCGAGCGCCCTGCACCCGAGCACGGCAACGGCGCAAGCTGGTACATCTTCGGCGCCGTGCGCTGAGACGGATCACGCGCCAGCGCAAACACCCCTCCAAAAAAGAAGGGCCGCATCGAGCGGCCCTTCCTGTCTTCGTGCGGCGCGATCAGCGACGGCGACGCTTCTTCTTGTGCTTGTGCTCGACCATGCCATCACCGTGGTGGTGTGGACGATCGCCATGCGCATGACCGTGATCGAACTCGAAATCGATCGGATGGTTATGGCCGTGCGTGTTGATCCACTTGTACATCTCGGGATTGCGATGCAGCATGCGGCTCGCCGCACGCTCCTGGTTCTCTTCGATGTTCGTCCACGGATTGAAGTGGAAGTGGTTGTACAGCTGCGTGTCGGTGCGCCCGATCGCCAGGATGCCAAGCTTCGAGGCAAATGCGCCGTGGTTGATGTACGGCGGCCGCCAGAAGTAGCCGCCCGTGGGCAAATCGCCGAACTGCATCATCCAGGAGGTGCCCCAGATGTGGTACGCCTCCTCGCAGCAATCGTGATACGAGATATTGTCCTGCCAGAAGTTCGGCGTCATGCAATACATGAACGTGGTCCAGTGCAGATTGTCGTACGCGTTGACCGCGGCATAGCGGTTGCGCTCAGCCTGCGGGTGGTCGCTGTCGGATTCGACGAATGAGGGCTCGCCGTAGTTGTAGAAAATGAGTCCGGTCGCTCCGCGCGGTGAACTCAGCGCCTCGAGCGCGACACCAGCCGGGACGAAGACATAGCTTCCGGGTCCCCACACTTTCTCGCCGATGGTAATCGAGCCCGACATGATGAACAGCTCATATTCGGTGTAGCTCATGCCAGGCGGCTGCTTGTAGCCAGGCTCGAACAACACGGTCATGGACGATGCGCCGTTGTCGGTGTCGAGCGACAACATCTTGTACTGCATGCCCTTCGGGAACCCGGGCAGGGTCATTTTCTGCTGAATTCCTCTCTTAGAATACGACCTTGAACTTGCGCTTCGGCTTGACGGGAATTTCTTCCGGCCGAACCTTGCGCATCTGGTCATAGTGGGTATGCACACCCCGGGTCTGGATGCGCTGCAGAAAATCGGCGATCCACTTATCGCGTTTCGGCGTCAGCGCCTCCTGCTCGGCGACGATCTTCCGATAACGCCGCTTCTGCTCGACGATTTCCTTCTTCAGCCAAGCTTCGGCCTCGCGGCTCCGCTTGTTTTCGATGAACTTCATGCCCTTGCCCTCCTGGTGCAATCCACCGTGGCCCCCAAACCCAGCCGACTATACCGCCGAATTCAGCCCGCGCGAGTCATCGCGGACCCCTGCGCGTAGTCTTGTCCGCCCTGCGACCCGTTTTCCGGGCGCCGGGTGAACGCTTGCCGGCTGCTGTCGGCCGCCGCTTTTGAGTCAATTGACTGCGACCGAACAGCGCCTCGCGCGCCTTCGCGTCGGGGTTGCCGATCTTCTCGCGATCCGCGAGCACTCCGAGTGCACGCTGCACGGCAGGTCTTGCCCCAATGGACTCGTACCAGCGTTGGACGTGCGGAAACTCGGCCAGATCGATTCGATGCAGCCAACGAACGCGGACCCAGGGCCAGGTAGCCATATCCGCGATGGAGTACTCACCCGCCAAGTATTCGACCGCCTTCAGACGTCGATCCATCACGCCGTAGAGCCGTAGCGTCTCGTTGCGGTAACGGTCGATGGCATATTGGATCTTCCGTGGCGCGTAGCCGAGGAAATGCCCGCACTGCCCGAACATGGGTCCGACGTTGGCAACCTGAAAGGTGAGCCACTGCAGCACCGTGTAGCGCGCTCGCCGCTCCCGCGGCATGAACTGCCCCGTTTTCTCCGCCAGATACTGCAGAATGGCGCCGGACTCGAAAAGTGCCATCGGCTCCTGCCCCGGACCGTCGTGATCGACGATCGCCGGAATCTTGTTGTTCGGATTCACTCGCAGGAAAGCGGGTTTGAATTGCTCGCCGCGCAGCATGTTCACTGGCTTGACCCGATACTCGAGACCACACTCTTCGAGCATGATGGGAATCTTTTGGCCATTTGGCGTCGGCCAGAAATACAAATCGATCACTCGACCTCCACAGCCCACACTGGGGACCGTACACTGCCCGAACCATAGCAGGTCGAGTCAACCCAAGGAGACCGTCGATGCTTAGCGCCATTCTCGCAGTCACGCTCGTCGTGTCGGATCTCGCCGCTGTCGAGCGGGCCTACGTCGAGTGGCTGGGGTTTCGTGTCGTCGAACGGAGCGTGCTCAGCGTTGAGCAGGCGAGCTCGTGGGACGCCCCTGCCGCCGCCGGCAGCCGAGTCGTTGTCTTGCAGCCGGCGAGTGGCGCCGAGACCTACCTGCGCCTAATCGAGCGGCCGGGCACGCCCGGATTTCGCGCCATGGCCACCCACGGCTGGAACTCTAACGAGATTCTCGTTGAAGACCCTGCGGCCCTGGAACGTCGCTTCGGCGCTGCCGACTCACCGTTTCGGGTGGTGGGCACCACCGCACCCCTAGGCTCCAATAGCGCAGTGATTGCCATGCAGGCGATCGGCCCAGGCGGGGAACTGAACTACTTCACGCGCATCCCGCCTTCGGGCGGCACCTTCATCAAGACGCCGGCGCGCAGCGCCGTGGATCGCACCTTCATTGTGGTACTCGGCGGTCCGTCGATGGATGCGCTGCGGCGTTTCTATGCCGAGGTGCTCGGCATGCAACCGACTGCACCCTACTCGTCCACCATCGGCGTGTTGCAGGATGCGCTGAAGTTGGCCAAGGATGCCCAGACTCGGATCGCACTCGTACCGATCTCGCCCGGTTTCCTGATCGAACTCGACGAGTATCCACCCGTCACCGTGCCACGACCGGTGCGCGCGGGAGATCTGCCGCCCGGCATGGCGATGGTCACCTTCGCCAGTGGCGCGTTCGGCTCCCGCTCTCTACCTTGGGTAAGGCCGCCGGTCTCGGGCTCGCCATCCGTTATTTACTCCGGTCGACGAGCGGGCGTCGTCCGCGGTGCCGCGGGCGAGTGGCTTGAACTCGTTGAGACCACCGACAAGTAACGATTGAGATGCAGCCCGCGCGGGTTATCGACCCAC
>RGWK01000253.1 GCA_010029775.1 Gammaproteobacteria bacterium | reverse complement strand
ACGGCGTACCGACGGGACCTGCTGGCGACGGAGTTGCAATGGCTGACAGCTGGGGCCTCGGCAGCGTGGGAAACGCTGGCGGCCCTGCCCGTACCGCAGGCTGCAGCCCAGATCGAGGCGTACCACGAGCTGCGTCAGCGTCTTGCCTTGGCAGCACAGCGTCCGCTGCAAGCGATTCGCAGTGTGGCCGAGCGCGAGACGCTGCGGGCCAGCGATGCCGCGGGGCTCGCCACGCTGCGCGCCGAGTTTCTGCTGCAACTGCGCGAAGCCGTGGCGCGCGGACTCACCACAGACCCACGCAGCGCCGGGCGCGATGCGGCCGCTCGAGGCTGGCTCGAAGCGGCGCCGCTCGCCGCCCGCGCAGCGCTTGCGCCGCAATCGGCGAACGCCGCGCTGACGGCTGCCTGGCGCGCCCGCTACCCGCGGCATCCGGCCAGTGCGGCACTGGCCGCGACCCACAAGCCGAATCCGCCACCTGATGTCGTGACAGCCTCGAGCGCTACACCCGCCGCGTCGACGCCGAAACCCGCGGCGTCGGCGAATGCGGTACCGCCGGCGATTCAGACGCGGCCCGAAGCCCATGTCGCCGCACTGCTCCCCCTGTCGGGCCGCAATGCCGCCGCGGGCGCGCAATTGCGCGATGGCCTGCTCAGCGCCTACTACGCCACTGCTGCCGCGACTCGCGCTCCGCTGCGCTTTTACGACACTGGCACTCTCAGCGTGGCCGAAGCCCTGCAAAGCGCGACGAGCGCGGGGGCGCAATTCGTCATCGGCCCGCTCGCGCGCGAGGAAGTCGTCGCGGCCGCGGCGTTGCAGACCCGAATCCCGATCCTCAGTCTGAATTTCCTACCTGCGGAGCAGGCTGCGCCGGGTTCGACGTTCTACCAATTTGCCCTCTCGCCCGAGGATGAAGCCCGGGCCGTCGCCCGCCGCGCGCTCGCTGAGGGTCGGCGCCGAGCCATCGCGTTCGTCCCAGCGGGCGAGTGGGGCGCGCGGGTGCTCAAGGCCTTTCAGGACGAATTGGAAGCCGGCGGCGGCCGGGTGCTCGCCACCGAGACGGTGAGCGGCCGCGATGCGACGGCAGCCATCCAGACTGCGCTGCGACTCGACGACAGCCGCGCGCGCCACCGTCGGCTGCAGGCAGTGCTCGATCTCCCGCTGGCGTTCCAGCCACGTCGCCGCAGCGACGTTGATTTCCTGTTCACCCCAGGGCAAGCGGCGCTGCTGCGCCAGTTGCGACCGCAGTTGCAGTTCAACGCCGCCGGCGACATCCCGACCTACACCACCTCCGAGGCCTGGGATGGACGCTCAGGAAACGATTTGGATGGGGTGATGTTTCCGGATATGCCGTGGATGATCGCAACGGACGCGCCGGCCGCCGCCGCGTTGCGCACAGCCACGAGCAGCGCTTTCGGCGATACGCGCGGTCGCGGTCGTCTCTACGCCTTTGGCCACGATGCCTGGCTGCTGCAGCAGGCCTTGCGCGAACGCGGTACCTCGACGGCACCACCCGGGATTACGGTCGATGGAGCGAGCGGCACGCTCTCGATCGATGCCGAGCGGCGCGTACAACGCAGCCTGCGGTGGGCCGAGATCACAAGCGACTCGTTGAAGTTGCTGGATGACGGCGCCTAAGCCAGCGCCCGCAAACGACACCGCGCGCATGGCGCTCGGCCGGCGTGCCGAGCAACTCGCAGTCGAGCACCTCGAGCGACACGGCGCCGAAATCCTGCTGCGCAATTTCCGCCGTCGCAGCGGGGAACTCGATGTGGTGGCGCGCTGGCGGAACATGCTGCTCGTTGTCGAGGTCAGGCTGCGCTCGCGCCGCGACTTCGGCGGCAGCGCGGCGAGCGTCGACATCGGGAAGCAACACCGAATCATCCGCACCACGCGCCAGTTGTTGCAATGCCATCCCGCACTCGCCCGCTGGCCGCTGCGCTTTGACGTGATTGCCGTCGAGGCTGACCCTCACGGCGAGTGGCAACTCGAGTGGATTGCTCACGCCTTCAGCGCGAGCGATTGATTTATTTGACGACCTTGAGACTCGGCCGCCGAGGCGATACCGGCGCTGCGCCCGCAGCAGGCGCGCCTTGCGACGGCACTGCAGGATCGCCGGGCGCCGGCCCATCGGGCGGGGTCAAAGAATCTTCCGGCGGGAACACGAGACCCTCACCCGTCTCGCGCGCGTAGATGCTTTGAACCGCGAGCACCGGGAAACGCAACTGTCGGGCGACACCGCCGAAACGGGCCTCGAAGCTGATCCAGTCGTTGCCGAGATCGAGGTGGCGAGTGGCGTCGTAGCCGATGTTGAGAACGATACGCCCCTCGCGCACATGCGCCTTGGGAACGTCGACGCCGGCCACTCCGGCGTCGACCATGACGTGTGGCGTCAGACCGCTGTCGGTCATCCACTGGTGCATCGCCCGCAGCAGGTACGGGCGACGCGGGATGAGCACTCCTCCGGGAATTACTTAACGTCCTTCCAGTATTCCTGCTTCAGCAGATACGCAAACAGCGTGAACACCAGCAGGAACAGGATGACCCACACACCGAGCGAGAGGCGCTTGGCCTTATACGGCTCACCGGCGTACTCGAGGAAGTTGACGGTGTCGCGCAGGAAGGCGTCGTACTCCTCCGCCGACAACTGACCGGGCTCACCGGCCTCGAACGACTCCCAGATCTTCTCGGTGATCTTCGAGCCGTCGACGGTCTTCTCGACCACCTTGAACTTGGCTTCCTGTACACCCTGCAGCGCGGATAGCACGTGCGGCATGGCCGTGCCCGGCAGCGCGAGGTTATCGACGCCGGTGGGGCGCGCCGGATCTGCGTAGAACGTCTTCATGAACTGATAGACGTAATCGGAACCCTTGGAACGCGTGATCAGCGACAGATCAGGCGGAGCCTTGCCAAACCAGGCCTCGGCATCCGCCGCCGACAGCGGCGTGGTGATGTAGTCGCCCTTTTTCGAGCCCGGCAGCAGCAGCAGTTTTTCCATCTGTGCTTCGGGGATATTCAGATCCTCGGCGACGCGCGCGTAGCGAACGTACTTGAGCGAATGACAGCCGGCGCAGTAGCCCATGAAATGCGCAGCGCCGCGCTGCAGCGACGCGACATTCGTCACGTCGTTGCCGGGCTGCCAATCCATCCAAGCAGCATGTGGACCGGATTCCGCCGCTCGCACCGGGGCGGAAATACCGACCGCCAGCGCGACAACGAGAGCCGCCGCCACGAACGAACGATGCAAGGACTTAACCATGGTACGTCACCCTCTCCGGAGCAGGCTTTGTCTTCTCGATGCTCGTGTACCAAGGCATCAAAATGAAGAACGCGAAATACACCGTCGTGAAGATCCGCGCCAGGATGACGTAGAGCCCGTCGGCCGGCATCAGGCCGAGGTAGCTCAATGCGATGAACGACACCACGAACGCGCCAAGGAAGAACTTCGACAACCAACCCTTGTAGCGGATCGACTTGACGGGCGAAC
>RGWK01000252.1 GCA_010029775.1 Gammaproteobacteria bacterium | reverse complement strand
AGTTTTGCATCGGCCGCTCGAGGATGCGCAGACCGTGCTCGGCGAGGCGCAGGTCGCGGATCACCGCGGCATCAAGCAGGCTCACCGTGTAACTCGCGCTCGAGTTGCGGAAACCCGGTACGAACTCCTCGGTGACGGCGGCGCCACCGACAACGCTGCGACGCTCGAACATTGCGACGCGCAGGCCGGCACGGGCCAGATAGCAGGCGCAGACGAGACCGTTGTGCCCGGCACCGATGACCAGGGCATCAAAATCAGCAGGGGGCTTGCGACTGGATGTATTCACAGGTACTGTATGGATCAACAGAGGTGCCACATGTCAGATCTCACACCCCGCTCGGGTTGCCGCTCATCGGCCGCGTCGCCGCGGGCAAGCCCATTCTGGCAGAAGAAAACATCGAAGCGCGCTTCAATATTGATCCGGACATCTTTTCTCCCCGTCCGCACTACCTGCTCAAGGTCAGCGGCATGTCAATGAAAGATGCCGGCATCCTTGATGGCGACCTGGTCGCCGTGCATCGCACCCCGGAGGTGCGCAACCGGCAAATCATTGTCGCGCGCCTCGAGAACGAGGTCACGGTGAAGCGCTACAAGCAGGAAGGCCCCACGGTGTGGCTGCTGCCCGAGAACCCCGACTTCGAGCCGATTCGCGTCAATCTGCGCGAGGAGCCGCTCATCATCGAAGGGGTGGTGGTCGGCGTGCTGCGGCGCGGCGCGAGCAGCAGCAAGGCCCTGCCTGCGGGTCTGATGTGAGTCTGCGTATCTCAGCCTAAGGTTGGTTTCCATGGATATTTTTGAATTGCGCCCTTCGCCGGGCGCGGCGGATGCGCTTGTCCGCAAAAAGGCCCGCTCGGCAGCGGTACATCGATCGCGCCCCAAGGTGCGTGCCTCAGCGCGGCCTGCGGTCGGCATGAGTCTGCAGCGGTTCAGCTGTCCTTGCGGTTGCGGTCGCAACGGTTGGTTCTCGCAGCCGCGTTCGTTGCGTACTCCGATATCCGACGCGCCGATATCCGACGCGACAATATCGTGAGACCGCCTTGGCCTTGCCATCCGCATGCCGCCCATGGGCCGGACTCCCTCCATCTCCCCAGACACCGCGGCCGACGACCCGCTCGGCTCTCTGCTCGCGCATCCTGCCCTGTGGCGCGGGCGCAGCCTTGCACGCACCGATACGCACAGCACGGGTTACCCCACGCTCGATGAGGCCTTGCCGGGTGGTGGTTGGCCTGCAAACGGGCTCAGCGAAATCCTCTCGCCGCAACCTGGGCTCGGTGAACTGCGGTTGCTGATGCCGTTGCTGGTGCGGTTCGGGCAGCAATGGCCCGCACGCTGGGTTGCTTGGATCGCGCCGCCCTTCGAACCCTATGCCCCAGCCTTGGCAAGTGCCGGTGTGCCGCTCGAGCGCCAGCTCGTCGTGCGCACGGATGAGCCACTCTGGGCGCTGGAGCAGGCGATCGAGTCCGGTGCCTGCGCGACCGTGCTCGGTTGGTTGAGGTCACGCCCGGGTGATGCGCTACAGCGCTCACTGCGTCGTTTGCAGCTGGCTGCGCAGCGCCAGCGCGCACCCGTGTTCCTGTTCCGTGAGCGTACGGTGGCGCAAAGTGCGTCACCGGCCGAACTGCGTCTCGAGCTGCACTTTCGCGTGGGCGGCGCGCGGCTGGAGTTGTTGAAGAGCCGGGGCGGGCGACGCGGCGCCTTCGACATCGAGTGGACCGATACCCCCGGAGTGACCCATGGCACGCCGTGAGCGGGCCGCTTCGGTAAGACGGGCCTTCACCGCCCCGGGCCTCGTGTCTGCAAACCCAGCAGCTGCACCGCGCCGCGCAGCGCAGCAGGCACCTTCGATCGCAGATCTGCCCCCCGTACTCGATTCGCTGTTCGACGAGGCGATCGAGAGTTGGCTGGCCTTGCAGTTGCCTGTGTCCCAGGCCACACCCGAGACACTCGGGCGTCTCGGTGCACTGGCGTACCGCTATACCTCACGGGTCAGTCTCGACGTCGATGCCGTATTGCTCGAGGTGCAGGGCAGCGCGCGTCTGTTCGGCGGCATCCACACGTTGTGTGCGCAGTTGCTCGAGCGCTGCCGTGCATCGGGGCTCGAGCCACGGTGGGCACTTGCGCCCACGCCACTCGCGGCACTCGTTCTTGCGCGCGCAGGGCGCAGCATCATGGTGCGTGCACGTGATCGGCTGATGGGCGAACTTGCGCCGTTGCCCGTGGAGAGTTTGGGCTGGTCGGCCGAGACTCTCGAGCGGCTCGACTCGCTCGGCGTGCGCACGCTCGGTGCGCTGCTGCGCTTGCCGCGCGCAGGATTTGCCAAACGCTTCGGCAAGGAGGCACTGCTCACGCTCGATCGGTTGAGTGGCGTGGCCGCCGAGCCGCGACGGGGTTTTCTGCCGCGCGAGCACTTCAAGGTGCGCAGTGAACCGGCTTTCGAGCTCGTCACGCAGGAGGCCATCCTGCAGCATCTGGTGCCGCTGCTTGATCAACTCGAGCAGTTCCTACGTGCACGCCAATGCGGTGTCGATGTGCTGAAGCTGCGTCTTGCGCATCGTGCCGGGAAGTGCACGCGACTCGATGTGCGGTTAGCGGCAGCGGATGTGTCGGCTGAGCGTTTCGCCACGGTGCTTGGTGAGCAGCTCGCGCGTCGGGCGTTGCCCGCAGCGGTCATCGACTGCGAGTTGCGCTCCGGCGTGCTGCAGCCGTTCATTGCCCACAGCGACTCGTTGTGGCGTCCCGCCGAGCATGGCGGTGCGCTCGGGCGTGAGTCACCTGCGCTCATCGAGCGGCTGCGTGCGCGTCTCGGCAGCGAAGCGGTCTACGGCTTGTGTCTTGTGCCGCAGCATCGACCCGAGATTGCCTGGCGTGTGGCCGAACCCGCACTCGATGCGCCTTCGCAGTGCACTGCCGAAGCGCTTTATCACTTGAGCACGCTGCGCCGTCCGCTGTGGCTGCTGCGGCAACCTGCGGCGCTGCCCTGTGCAGTGAGTGCACTGCACTGGATTGCAGGTCCCGAGCGCATCGAAACAGGCTGGTGGGATGGCCGGGAGGTGGCGCGTGATTACTACGTCGTGCGCGAGCCGCATGGTGCGCAGTTGTGGGTGTATCGCGAGCGCCTGCCGCCTCACGAGTGGCGGTGGCATGGCGTGTTCGGCTGAGCGGGCGCGGCCATGAGTCGCGTCTGACCCGAGCCATTTTAGCTCTCGCAAAGAAACGCTAGACTCCCTGTTATGACGCTGACGCATCTGCAGAGGTTGGAAGCTGAGAGCATTCACATCATGCGTGAGGTGGTGGCTGAGTGCGATCGCCCCGTGATGCTGTATTCGATCGGTAAGGACAGCGCCGTGATGCTGCACCTGGCCATCAAGGCCTTCTACCCCGCGCCGCCCCCGTTCCCGCTGCTGCACATCGACACCACCTGGAAGTTTCGCGACATGTACGCCATGCGCGATCGGATGGCCAAAGAGGCGCGCATGCGTCTGCTGGTGCACATCAACCAG
>RGWK01000251.1 GCA_010029775.1 Gammaproteobacteria bacterium | reverse complement strand
GCAATGTCGGGTATCTGATTACGCACCGAACCGCTCGTCGCTTGCGTCCAGTTGAGTTGTGCACCCGGAATCTCGGCCGTGATGTTTTCGGTCTGCAGCAGTTGGTGCGCGAGCTCGATGAGGGCATTACGACCCTCCTGGGGAGCGGCGCCAGCATGCGAGCTGCGACCTTTGACTTCGAGGTCGACAGTGCCGGTTCCGGCAGCGGAAAGTAGTACCCCCTCCGCTTGAATGACGGATTTCGCCGCCGTTGGCTCGTAAGACAGCACGACATCGTGCTCGGCACCGAGCGCGGTAATGAGAGCGCCGGATCCCGCCGACTGAGACTCTTCATCGCCATTGAAAAGTACGGTCAGTTGCGCGTAATCGTTCCAGCCTGCATCACGCAAAATTTTTAAGGAATGCAGAATGACCGCAATACCGCCTTTCGAGTCGGCCACGCCTGGGGCGTAGAGTCGATCACCGTCGATGTGTATCGGCTCGCGAGCGAGAGTGCCGCTCGCGTAGATGGTGTCCATATGGGCGATCAACATGAGTCGCCGTTTACCGGTGCCGGAAAAGCGACCGATCAACACTTGTCCCTTTACGCCGTCCAACGAACGTCGCTCAACGCGCGCCCCTAGTGCTTGGAGGCGACCTTGGAGGTGGTCGGCGATCTGCGATAAGCCCTGAGCATCCATCGTGCCCGACTCCATCGCGACCAAAGTTTTGAGTGTATCGATGACGCGCGGTCGTTCAGCCTCGGCGGCAGCACGTAACTGCGGGGCGATATCGGCTGCTAGGGACGGATTCACCGCGACGAATAAAATTGCGGCAAACAGCGAAGCTTGAATTCTCATAGGAGGCTGCATCATATCCCCATCACGATTTCGGTGTATGCGCAAAGTAGTTAAGCGCGCTTGGGAATCCAACCGGGCTGAGTCTTAACATCAGGTAGCGCGTCGCCTTTTCTCGGCCTGCGCCAAATCGAAGGTTGCCTGAAGGTTCATCCAGAGGCGAGCCGAAGTGCCTAGCGCCTCGGCGAGATCAAGAGCTGCCTCGGCTGTAATGCCGCGCTTGCCCTTGATTAGTTCGTTCAGACGCGCCTTGGTCCAGCCCACCTTTTCTGCAAACGCCACCTGAGTGATTCCGCTCGGCGACAGAAACTCTTCAAGAAGGATCTCGCCCGGATGGAACGGATTTTTTGGTTGCTTTTGCAAGTGCTTGCTCATGTTGTTACGTCCTAATGGTAGTCAACGACTGAGACATCAAATGCTTGTCCGGCTTGCCAACGAAACACCACGCGCCACTGGTCGTCGACCCGTATCGAGTGGAATCCGCTCAATCGGTCTCTAAGAGCCTCGAGGCGGTTTCCCGGAGGTACCCGCAAGTCTCCGAGATCTGCTGCGTCGTAGAGATACAACAGCTTGCGTCTTGCCGCCCTGTGCAGATCTGGCGGAAGATCTTTTGGTGCCTTAGATCGCCGGTCGAAAAAGAGATCTTCTGCGAGTCGATTTCCGAAAGACTCAATCACGTTCCGATATTATCGGAACTCGATAAATACTGCGACTGTCAAAAACGCGATAGGTACATGCCAATTCTCTATGCGCACCAAATTAAGAAACGCATAAGTGATTGAAAGCCGACTGCAACAAGTGAGTCAGTTCGGCTCGTCAAGTGGGTCGTCTGGTTTGAGGTGGGCGGCTTCCTGCGCGCCATGGTGCGACAGCCGGTGTCTGCGGGCCGGCGGACTATAATACCCCGTCATCTCGGCTTTACCGATGGAAGCGTCCCCATGACAACCGATGAAACGGAACTCGATGCAGGGTTGGACCTGCCCGGCGATCTCATCGAAGCCTATAGTCGCGACGGTTATGTCCGTCTGCGGTCGGTACTCAATCCGGATAGCCTCGCGCGATACGGCGCGGAGATCACGCGCCTGACGCTGGCGCTTAACACCCAGGACAAGCCGCTGGCCGAGCGCGACACCTACGATCGGGCGTTTTTGCAGGTCATGAATCTTTGGCGCCAATCGGAAAAAGTCCGGCGTTTCGTCTTCGGTCGTCGCCTTGCGCGCATTGCGGCGCAGTTGATGGGGGTGCGCGGCGTCCGGCTCTATCACGACCAGTCGCTCTACAAAGAACCTTCCGGCGGCATCACGCCTGCGCATGCGGACCAATATTACTGGCCCTTCGACTCCGACAAGACCATCACGGCGTGGATCCCGCTGCAACACGTGCCGCTCGAGATGGGGGCGCTGGCGTTCTACAAAGGTAGCCACAGGACGGCGTTAGGGAGGGATCTGCCGATCTCGGCGGAGAGCGAGGCGCGCATCAGCGCCGCCATGGAGGGTCAGGGGTTCCCGATCGACGAAACGGCGTATGCGCTCGGCGACGTGAGTTTTCACGGCGGCTGGACCTTCCATCGCGCGGGCGCTAATCGCAGCACACATCCGCGTTCGGTCATGACGATCATCTACATGGACGTCGATATGCGGATCGGCAAGCCGGTCAACGCTATGCAGCAGAACGACCTCGCACGTTGGCTGCCGGGTCTCCAGCCCGGCGACGCTGCAGCCTCGGATCTCAATCCCGTTCTTTGGGCGGTCCCCTGAAGCGCGGCTTGCTTCCATCGCTTGTGCTGATGCTCTCGGCCATGCTGGGCCTGTCGGCCTTTGCGGCGCAGACGCCCGCAGATGCCGTCGATCCCTTCATCGGGACTGACGGCACTGGTCATACGTTCCCGGGCCCCAGTCGGCCCTTCGGGATGATCCAACCGGGGCCCGACAACGCGGATACAGGCTGGGAGTTCACGTCGGGCTACCAGTACCGTGCGCCGCGCATCATTGGTTTCTCGCAGAATCGTGCGAGCGGCACGGGTATCCCGGAGTTGGGCGACGTCTTGCTGCAGCCAGGCGCCGAGTGCCGCGCGGATATGGCCAGCGCCTATGCGAAGTCTTCGGAGATCGCACGAGCCGGCTACTATGCGGTGACGCTCACTGACAACGGCGTCCGCGTTGAATTGACGTCGACCTTGCGCAGTGCCTTCCACCGGTACCGCTTCGCCAAAGGCGGTCGGGTCTGCCTGCTCGTCGACCTCCAGCACGGGCTGACCTTCGGCACCGATGCGCAGCCGGTCGTGTCAGTGTCCAACTCGTTCAGCAGCGACGGCTTCGAGGGCGAAGCCAAGCGCCGCAACTGGACCACTCGCCATGTCGCGTGGTCGGTCCGTTTCAACAAGCCAATCGCCGAGGTCGAGACCTTGCCGCCGCGGCCCGGCGATGCCGCACCGCGTTACCTGCTGCACTTCGAGCTCGATAAGGAGCGCGCACTGCAGGTGCGGATTGGGCTGTCCACCACAGACCGTGACGGCGCGCGCCGTAATCGTGACGAACGCGGTGGCTGGGCGTTCGATGCTGTGGTGAGCGACAGCCGCCGAGAGTGGAACGCATTGCTCGGTCGCGTGCAGATCGTCGCTCCCGAGCGGCAGCGGCGGATCTTCTACACCGCGCTCTACCATGCGTTCCTGCAT
>RGWK01000026.1 GCA_010029775.1 Gammaproteobacteria bacterium | reverse complement strand
AACGGATGTAGCAATCCTTGAAGATCGAGGCCAGGTCGTACCCCACCGGGCCCGCAAGCGCATCCTGAAAATCGATGATCCCCGGGCCCTGCTCGGGCAGCACCATCAGATTGCGTGAGTGATAGTCGCGATGCACAAAGACCTGCGGTTGCTGCAAGGCCTCGGCGATGAGGAAACGAAACGTCGTCTCAAAGAGCTCCGTCTCAGCCGCGCTCACCGGACGCTGCAGATGCCGACCGCAAAACCATTCCGGCATGAGCACGAGTTCGCGCCGCAGCGCCGCCTCGTCGTAGGGTGCTAGTGCATCCTGCAACTCGCAGCCTCGCACCTGCAATCTGGCCAACGCCACCAGCGCTTCACCGTACAAGGCCTCGGCACGTCCGGCATCCTGTAGCGCGCTCAGGTACGAGGTGGTGCCGAGATCCTCGAGCAGCACGAAGCCGCGCTCGCGATCCACCGCATGCACCGCGGGCACGTGCACGCCCGTTTGCGCCAGCAGCGCGCCGACATGCAGGTACGGACCGATGTCCTCCTGCGCGGGCGGTGCATCCATGACGATGAGCGAGGCGCCATCACGCAGACGGACGCGGAAATAGCGCCGGAAACTGGCGTCGGCCGAAGCCACCTCGACGCCGCGCACATCATGCGCAAGCTCGCGTGTAACCCAGTCGGTGAGCGCAGCCAGGCGCAAGTCGGGGGCAGACATGAACCGATTATAAGGGCCGGTGCATAATGGGCGCAGATCATGTCGCGCTCCACCGCATGCCTCGTTACCCCACCGCTACTGGCGCTGCTCGGCTGCACACTCGTGATCGGCGAGTCGCGCGCCGATGCAGCCGGAGAGGTCGCGACGACGATGCCGATGCCGACGACGGTGCAGACGCCCATGCGCTGCCCTGCGCCGAGCCCCGTCGCCGGCATGCAGCGCGCTGATGGACTGCCGGAGCAGGGCATTACGCGGGATCTGCCGGCGATTCGAAACACCGAAAACCGCTTGCCGGTGGAGGTGAGCAGCGACAGCGCGCGGGTCGGCACCGATGGCGCTGCAGTCTTGAGCGGTCGGGTGGAACTGCGCCAGGGCGAGCGTCGGCTCGAAGCCGAGGAAGTGAAGTACGACCCGTCGACGGGCGAGTTCAGCGTGAGCGGAACACTGACTTACACGGACGGTTTGCTGACTGCGCGTGGCGGCACGGGTCGCTACGCGGCCACAACGGGTGCAAACCTTGAGGATGCGCAGTTCGATCTGCCGGAGCGGCCGGCGCGCGGCGCCGCCGCCCGCATGCAGATCGGCACCGACGGACGTGTGCGCCTCTCGGATGTTTGGTTCAGCACCTGTCCCGATGCCTCGCCCGATTGGCGCATCCGCGCGCGCAGCATTGAACTCGACACTCGGAACGGCAACGGCACGGGGCGCAACGCCGCGGTGGAGTTTCTTGGCGTGCCGATCCTTTACCTGCCCTACATGTCCTTTCCGCTCGGCGAGCAGCGCAAGAGCGGCTTTCTGGTACCGGATACCGGTTTCAACGGGCGCAGCGGTGTGCAGCTCGCCATTCCGTACTACTTCAATCTCGCGCCGAACTACGATCTGCTGCTGCAGCCCCGCTTCTACAAAAAGCGGGGGATCGATGCGGGCGCAACGTTCCGCTATCTGACCATGACGCAGCGGGGTGAGATCCGCGCCAATCTGCTGCCGTCAGACCGGGTGCGCGATACCGATCGGCACTGGCTGCGGCTGCGGCATCGAACGGAGCTGCCCGCCGGCTGGCGGCTCGATCTCGATGCCGCTGATGTCAGCGACGCCGAATACTTCGAAGATTTCGCAGCCGGCGCAGACGGCACGAGCACCGCCTTTCTGCAGCGCGTAGCGCGGCTCAGCTATCACGACGAGCACTGGCGCGTACGCGGCGAGGTGCAGCAATTCCAGACCATCGATCGCGCCCTGCAGCCGATCGACCGGCCGTATTCGCAGCTGCCGCGTCTTGCAGTGCGGGGCGAGGGCCGTCGTGATGCAGCCTTGCCGCTCAGCTACGCGCTCGATGCAGAAGTGGTGAATTTCGATCGCGACACCGGGGTGACCGGCTGGCGTGCCGATGCCTCCTCACGCCTCGCACTCGATTTCGGCAGTTCCGCGTATTACCTGCGCCCCGCGGCCGGAGTGCGCTACACCCGCTATGCGCTCGACAACGTCGCTTCGGGCGCCACATCGTCCCCGACTCGATCCTTGCCATTTGCCTCACTCGATGCCGGCTTGCTGCTCGAGCGGCCGGCTGAGGGCGGGCGGGCGACGCGCATTACGCTCGAGCCGCGTCTGTTGTACCTGTGGACACCCTATCGCGATCAGGACGCGCTGCCGGTGTTCGATACCCGCGTGCCGGATCTGAATTTCGTGCAACTGTTCCGCGGCGAGCGCTATGTGGGTGCAGACCGCGTCTCCGATGCGAACCAGGTGAGTCTCGGCGTTACGTCGCGGTTTTACGATGGGGCGAGCGGCCGGCAGTTGCTCGCCGCGACGATCGGTCAGACCCTGCACCTCGAGGCTCCGCGGGTGAGCCTGCCCAACGAGCCACGCATTGGATCGAAGTCTGATCTCGTGGCACAGCTCGCCGTGACGCGCTGGCAGAACTTCAACGTCAATCTCGGGGTGCAATGGAATCCGGCGCAATCACGCTCCGAACGCCGGCAGGTGCGGATCCAGTATCGGCCACAAGGTGACCGGGCCCTCAACCTGGCCTATCGTTTCCAGGACCAGCGGCTCGAGCAGACCGAACTGTCCGGTGCGTGGCCCATCACCCGACGTTGGAGTGCCTTCGGTCGGCTGGTCTACGACCAGCAGGAGCGCAGCACCCTGGAACAGTTCGGCGGCATCGAATACGGGGCCTGCTGCTGGCGGTTGCGGCTCGTCGGCCGGCGTTTCGTCTCCAGTCGTACCGGCGAGCGCGACAGCGGGATCTACCTGCAACTGGAACTGAACGGTCTCGCCAGTGTCGGAAGTTCGGCCGACACTTTCCTCGAAGAAGCAATTCGGGGATACTCGGCGGCCGGCGTAAGCCGCTGACTTTCAACATTTTTCAGGGTTCCCGCATGATCTCTACTCGCCCCCGCGCCGTGACCACGCTCGTGCTGCTTGCGCTGCTGACCGGCGCCGCAGGGCACGAGGCGGGCGCACAGAACCGCTCGCTGTCCGATCGCGGCGTGATGCTCGATCGCGTCGCCGCTGTGGTCAACGATGGTGTGGTGCTGCGCAGCGAGGTCGACGAGCAGGTGGCGCTCGTCACCGAGCGATTGAAGACCCAGGGTCTTGAGATGCCGCCCGATGCGGTGCTGCGGCAACAGGTGCTCGAGCGACTGGTGCTGCAGGAGATCCAGATGCAACGGGCGCAGCGCGCCGGCATCCGCATCAACGACGAGAATCTCAACCAAGCCCTCGGTGAGGTCGCGCAGCGCAACGGCATACCGCTCGCACAACTGCCACAGGCCCTGGCCCAGCAGGGGCTCGACTACGCGAGCTACCGCGAGAGCGTCCGTCGCGAGATGACGCTGCAAGTATTGCAACAGCGCGACGTCATCCAGCGCATCAACGTCAGCCCCCGTGAGCTCGACCAGTTTCTCGAGAAGCAGAAGAGCCGCCCCTCGGAGCTCAACGAATACAACCTCTCGCACATCCTGATCGCCGTGCCGCAGGAAGCCACGCCGCAGCAACTCGATGAGGCTTCGCGCCGCGCGACCGATGTCGGTCGACGTGCGCGTAGCGGCGAGGATTTCGCAAAACTCGCTGTTGCGTACTCGAACAGTCAGACCGCCCTCGAAGGCGGTGCGCTCGGCTGGCGCAAAGGTCCGGAGATCCCGACCGTGCTCGCCGATCTCGTGGTGGGTCTGAAGCCCGGTGAAGTCAGCGAACCGCTGCGCACACCCTCGGGCTACCACATCGTGCGTCTCAACGAGGTGCGCGGCAATGATCAACAGGTCGTGATCCGGCAGACGCGCGCCCGGCACATCCTGCTCAAGCCGACCGAGATCCAGGACGATGCCACCGTGCGCCAGCGCCTGCTCGATGCGCGGGAACGCATCCTCAAGGGCGAGGACTTCGCGGTACTCGCCAAAACACTGTCGGAAGACCCCGGTTCCGCAGCTGAAGGCGGCGATCTCGGCTGGAGCGCGCCCGGCAATTTCGTTCCTGAATTCGACCGCATGCTCGAGAGCCTGACGGAAAACGAAATCAGTCAGCCGTTTCGCACCCAGTTCGGCTGGCATATCGTGCAACTGCTCGGCCGTCGTGAATACGACAACACCGAAGAGTTGCGCCGTCAGCGCGCCTTCCTGCAATTGCGCGAAAGCAAGGCGGACGAGGAGACCGAGCTCTGGCTGCGCCGTCTGCGTGACGAGGCGTATGTCGATATCAAGAGCTGATCGACCGCGTCTCGTCATTACCTCGGGAGAACCTGCCGGCATCGGGCCGGAGTTGTGCGCGCAGCTGCTGGCCGAAGCCGCCCCCGAATGCGAGGTGTGCATTTTGGGTGATCGGCAACTGCTGCAAGAACGTGCAGCGCTCGCGGGTGTTGCACCGCTGCCCGAGGCGTTGATCGAGCATGTCCCCCTGCCCGCTCGGTCGGTGCCGGGTTCATTGGATGTACGTAACGCACCGTATGTGCTGGCGCTGCTCGATCAGGCGCTTGAAGGCGTACGCAGCGGCCGCTTCGATGCCATGGTCACGGCACCCGTGCAAAAATCGGTGATCGCACAGTCCGGCGTGCCCTTCTCCGGACACACCGAGTATCTCGCCGAGCGCTGCGCTGCGCCGCTGCCGGTGATGCTGCTGACCTCGGGGACGCTGCGCGTCGCGCTCGCCACCACCCACCTGCCATTGCGACGAGTGCCCGATGCGATTAATGAAACCGCACTGCTGCGGATCCTGCGCATCATGCACGCGGACCTGCGGCGCTGGTGGCAGATCGATGCGCCGCGCATCGCCGTGTGCGGTTTGAATCCCCACGCTGGCGAAAACGGCTTGCTCGGGGAGGAGGATCAGCTCGTGATCGCACCAGCCATCGCCGCGGCGCGACGCGAAGGGATCGACGCCCACGGACCGCTGCCAGCCGATACGGCCTTCGTGCCGCGCGAGATGGCCCGCTTCGATGCCTATCTCGCGATGTACCACGATCAGGGTCTGCCGGTGCTCAAGCACGCAGCCTTTGGTCATGCGGTCAACGTGACTCTCGGCTTGCCGATCATTCGGACCTCGGTCGACCACGGTACGGCACTGACCCTCGCCGGCACCGGCAAAGCCGACGTCGGCAGTTTGCGTGCGGCCGTGGACCTCGCCCGCAGTCTCGCGCTGCGCTCGAACGGCTGAGGCACGTGGTCTTCGCCCGCAAACGCTTCGGCCAAAACTTCCTGCACGATGAAGGCGTCATCGAGCGCATCGTCAGCGCAATCGCTCCATCGCCGCAGGATGCGCTCGTCGAGATCGGTCCCGGGCACGGCGCGCTGACCGAACCGCTGCTCGAGAGCGCGGGTCGACTCGATGCCATCGAGATCGATCGAGACCTCGCGGCCTCGCTGCAGGAACGCTTCGTCGGTCGAGGCCTGACGCTGCACGTGGCCGATGCCCTGCGCTTTGATTTTGCGGCGCTCGCCGCCCAGCGCGGCCGCAAGCTGCGAGTGGTGGGCAACCTGCCCTACAACGTCTCGACGCCGCTGCTGTTCCATTTGCTCGAAGCGCACGGTGCGATCGAAGATCTGCACATCATGCTGCAGCGCGAGGTGATCGCGCGGATCTGCGCGGCACCGGACACCGAGGATTACGGTCGCTTGACGGTGATGCTCGCCCCGTGGGTCGTGGCCGAGGCACTGTTCGAGGTAGGCCCCGGCGCGTTTCGACCGGCGCCGAAGGTGTGGTCTGCCGTCGCCCGCCTGACTGTTCGCGATGCACCCGCTTTCCCCGTCGATGCGCGCTTTGGACGGGTGGTGGCGGCCGCGTTCTCGCAGCGCCGTAAGACGCTGCGAAACGGACTGCGCGCGCTGCTCGATGCAGCGGCCATCGAACGCTGCGGCGTAGACCCTGGCGCACGACCCGAGACCCTGACGCCGGCGCAATTCGCCGCGCTTGCGCAGGCCCTGCCAAGCAGCTAGCGTGCAAGGCGCCATGGACGAACCTTTCCGCATTCACATCCACATCGAAACAGCTTACCTCGAGGCGCAGTCCGAGCCCGAGGAGCAACGGTACGTCTTCAGCTACACCATCACCATCCGCAACGAAGGCACGCAGTCGGCACAGCTCGTCTCGCGACACTGGCTCATCACCGACAGCAACGGTAAAACGCAAGAAGTGCGCGGCAAGGGTGTCGTCGGTGAACAGCCGCATCTTCGACCGGGTCAATCGTTCCGCTACTCGAGCGGCGCCATCATCGCCACACCCGTTGGCACCATGCAGGGCAGTTACCAGATGCGCTCGGACGAAGGGCTGACGTTCGATGCACCCATTCCGGCGTTCCGCTTGGCCATGCCGGGTATCGTCCACTGACATGGCACGCATCGCGATCGGCGACGTGCAGGGTTGCCTCTCGGAACTGCGCGCGCTACTCGAGCGGCTGAAATTCTCTGCAGACCGCGACGAGTTGTGGTTCGTCGGCGATCTCGTCAACCGCGGCCCGCAATCACTCGACGTGCTGCGCTTCGTGCGCGCCCTCGGCGGCAATGCGCGCGTCGTGCTCGGCAATCATGACCTGCACCTGCTCGCGGTGGCGTTCGGCGGTCATCGGGAGCTGCGCAAAGGCGACACGCTCGATGACATCCTGCAGGCGAAAGATCGCGACACCCTGCTCGAGTGGTTGCTCGGCTGCCCGCTCGCTGAGTGCGCAGCGCGGGCAGCACCCGATGGTGCCGACGATGTGATGGTGCACGCCGGCGTCGTGCCGCAATGGTCCGTCGCCGAGGTGCTGTCTCTGGCGCGCGAGGTGCAACAGGTGCTACGCGAACGCCCCGCGGAGCTCTTCGCAGGCATGTACGGCAACAAGCCAGACCGTTGGGATGAGGCGCTGCAGGGCATCGATCGCTGGCGCTTCGTCATCAATACACTCACGCGACTGCGCTACTGCCGCGAAGATGGTCAGATTGATCTGAAGATGAAGGGCACTCCGGGCTCGCAGTCCCCGGGCTGGCAGCCGTGGTTCGAGCTCGCCACGCGGCGCAGCCGCACAGCACGCATGATCTTCGGGCATTGGTCGACGCTCGGCCTGCGCGTCGAACCGCGCCTGCTGGCCCTCGACACGGGGTGCGTCTGGGGCGGTGCGCTGACGGCCGTGTGTCTGGACTCCGGGCAACGCTGGCAGGAAGCCTGCGCCGGCTATCGCGAGCCCGGCTAAAATGGCCGTATGAGCCTCATCAAACAGCAAGACGTCATCGACAGCGTGGCCGACGCGCTGCAATACATCTCCTACTACCATCCGATCGATTACATCGAATCGCTCGGCCGGGCCTACGAGCTCGAGGAGTCCCCGGCCGCCAAGGACGCCATCGCGCAGATCCTCACCAACTCGCGCATGTGCGCCGAGGGACATCGACCCATTTGCCAGGATACCGGCATCGTCGTGGCCTTCGTGAAGGTCGGCATGAACGTGCGCTGGGAGGCGACGCTCACGCTCACCGAGATGATCAACGAGGGCGTGCGCCGCGCCTACCTCGAGTGGAGATGGTGCCCGGCGATACGGTGGAGATTACGGTGTCGGCCAAGGGCGGCGGCTCGGAGAACAAGTCCAAGTTCGTCATGCTGAACCCCAGCGACTCGATCGTCGATTGGGTGTTGAAGACGGTGCCCACCATGGGCGCGGGCTGGTGTCCGCCCGGCATGCTCGGCATCGGCATCGGCGGTTCGGCCGAGAAAGCCATGCTGCTCGCCAAAGAATCCCTGATGGATCCCATCGACATGGCCGAACTCAAGGCGCGCGGCCCGCGTAATGCGACCGAAGAATTGCGCATCGAGCTACACGATAAGGTCAACGCGCTCGGCATCGGGGCGCAGGGTCTTGGCGGGCTCTCTACCGTGCTCGATGTGAAAATCCTCGACTACCCGACGCACGCAGCCTCAAAGCCGGTGGCCATGATCCCAAACTGCGCCGCCACGCGGCACGTGCACTTCACGCTCGACGGTTCCGGGCCGGCACACCTCGAGCCGCCTGATCTGTCGCGCTGGCCCAAGGTGGACTGGAAGCCCTCCAAAGAATCGATCCGCGTCAACCTCGATACGCTGACACCGGCTGAAGTCGCGACCTGGCAACCGGGTGATCGCCTGCTGCTCAACGGACGCATGCTCACCGGGCGAGACGCCGCGCACAAGCGCATCGCCGACCTGTTCGCGAGCGGTCAGGGACTCCCCGAGGGTGTCGATTTTCGTAACCGGGCGATCTACTACGTCGGGCCGGTCGATCCGGTGCGTGACGAAGTGGTGGGCCCTGCGGGCCCCACTACGGCGACGCGGATGGATAAATTCACCGAAATGATGCTCGAGAAGACGGGGCTGATCGCCATGATCGGCAAGGCCGAGCGCGGCCCCGCCGGCATCGAGGCCATACGCAAGCACGGCGCGGCGTATCTCATGGC
Source organism: Gammaproteobacteria bacterium (assembly GCA_010029775.1). Lineage (GTDB taxonomy): Bacteria > Pseudomonadota > Gammaproteobacteria > Steroidobacterales > Steroidobacteraceae > UBA964. The sequence goes on along the minus strand of RGWK01000026.1, from coordinate 6,483 downwards.
CGTAGGTGGCGCCGCGTATCTCGTCTCCAAGGCGATCAAGGCCTCACGCGTGGTGGCCTTTGCCGACCTTGGCATGGAAGCGATCTACGAGTTCGAGGTGAAAGATATGCCGGTCACGGTGGCGGTGGATGCGCGAGGCACCTCCGTGCATCAGAGCGGCCCGGCGGAGTGGAGCCAGAAAATTGCTGCTGGCTTGCCGCTCCGCCGGCGCTGAGTCCCGCTCGTTCCTACGACCGCTTTTCTAGGGCGCCTTGACGGGCGCCGGCTTCTGATCTTTGGCGTAGTGCTCGAGGCTTGACAGGCTGCGATCCGAGCTCCACTCGGTCGGCGCATCGAAGTACTTCTTATAGTGCTTCTCGGCGTAATCGAGCACCGGCCGCGTCAGGACCTGATCGAGGCTCTTGGTCGTGCCCATGAAGCAGGCGTACTGGCAAAAGCCGGTGCGCTGACCCATCAGCATCCACGGCAGCCACGGCGTGATGCGATTCCACGTGCCCGTGTAGTCAATGGTGGTGAGCTTCGGGTTCTGCAAATCCTCGACGCGAATGTGGTGCGCGAAGAACTCCGACACCTGAGCGATGCGCCCCGCAGACTCGCGCGGCCATTTCTCTGGTTGCAGCGCACTCGGATAAGCCAAATGCACGTGGATCTCCATCTCCGCCATGTCGCCGTGCTGGTACCACGGCAGGATGAACGGAATGCGCGGCGGCTGCTCCTTGTTAAGTCCGCCGAAATCCGACATCGCCGGAAAGTGATCTTCAATGAGGTAATTGAACGGATCGTTGGCCACGTGCACCGCCTTGACGGTCTCGTTGGTCAGCGGGTTCTTCCACTCGTCGAGCACTTCACCGGTCTTCAGATCGGTGTAAACAATGACCTCGCGGCACATGCGGCGGATGGCTCCGTCCGGTCCCTCGGCAAGGCGAATGACCCCGAAGCCCGACGAACCCATCAGGTCGACGACTTTTTTCTGCGGTTCAATGGCCATCACGTAGCCCTTGAACCAGAAGTACTTCTGCTTGCCGAAATCGAGATCGCCCTGGATGCGCGCGTAGGCGAGTTGATTACCCCGCCCGGTCGACAAGTCGAGGTACGGTCCCTTCAAGCCCGACCCCATACCGTGCCGCGACACCATGGTCGAACCCGCAGCCGCCGTGGGCCCGAGCGTCATACCGGCCAGGCCCGCCGCGCCCACGGCCAAGGCTCCACCAAGACCGCTCGCCGTGGTCAAAAACTCGCGGCGTTCCGGCTGTTGTAAATCCTGCGCCTTATCCATCTCACACCCCCGTGTTATTGAAGCGCAAATGATGCCTCGCAGCGCCGCTCCGGGACTGGCCCGGACGAGCGCCTGTCCATTTTCGGATCCGTGGTCTCAGGCACCCCCCTGGAGGCGCTTGAGTTCGTTGAGTACGAGCTTGGAATGGCCCTCCGGATCGACCTTCTCCCAATGCTTGGCGATGCGACCCTGCGGGTCGATGATGAAGGTGTCGCGACGCGAGAACTCCACGATACCGAGCATGCTGGTCAGCACGCCGTAGGTCTTGGTCGTCGCCTTGGACGAATCGGCGAGCACCGCGAAGGGCAGACTGTGCTCCTTGGCGAAATCCTTCTTGGAGTTCACATCGTCGACGCTCACGCCGAGGATGACGGCGTTGGCGCGATTGAATGCAAAAATATTATCGCGGAACTCGCAGGCCTGCGTGGTACAGCCCGGCGTGTTGTCTTTCGGGTAGAAATACAGCACCACCCACTTGCCGCGATAATCCTTGAGAGACACCCACTTGCCGGTCTGGTCCTGCAGGCGGAACTCCGGCGCGGGGCTGCCGACCTTTGGGCTCGCGGCGAAGACGGGAAAGGAGATCGCGACGGTGGCGAGCGCACAGAGTGCGGCGGTCACGATGCGGGGCAAGCGACGGCTTTGGGCCAAAGTATGGGCCATGATGGAAGTCCTCCTCCAAGTGTGAAACCCTATATTCCACGAGTGGCGACCCTAGATACAACCGAATCTTCGTTACCACGCCGGCAAACCGCACTGGTGCTGTCCGGCGGCGGTGCGCGTGCCGCCTATCAGGTCGGTGTCCTCAAAGCCCTGGCAGAGCTTTGGCCCGAGGACAAAGCGCCCTACGACATCATCGTCGGCACCTCGGCGGGTGCCGTGTGCGCGGCAGTGCTCGCGACTCATGCCGACGACTGGCGCCTCGGGATCCAGCGGCTTGAGACCGTGTGGGCCAACTTCAGGGTGGAGCAGGTCTTTCATACGGGCTTTCTGTCGATGATCGGCGCCGGTCTGCGCTGGGGCGTGTCGGCACTGAGCGGTGGCCGTCTCGCACAAACACCGAGCGCTCTGTTCGACAACACGCCGCTACGCTCACTGCTCGCCGAGCGCATCGACTGGGAGGCCATCCGTGAACATGTGGCGAACGGTTCGCTGCATGCGCTGGCCCTGGCCGCAACGACCTACGCGGGGGGGCACCATCGAGTATTCTTCGAGGCGGAGGCCTGCGTGCCGGAGTGGCAGGGCGTACGTCGCCGCGGTACGCGAGAGCGGCTCGACCTCGATCATCTGATGGCGAGCGCGGCCATTCCGTTCCTCTTTCCAGCGGTGCGCATCGGCGAGGTGTATTACGGTGACGGCGCGATGCGTCAACTCGCGCCGCTCTCGCCGGCCATTCATCTTGGCGCGAAGCGCCTGCTGGTGCTGGGCGTGCGCGCGCAGTATGCCGCCGGGCTCGGCTCACTGGTCGGCATGCGCCACGCGCCGTCCTCAGGCGAAATTTTTGGTTTCATGCTCGATACCTTGTTTAGCGACCAGATGGATGCCGACTTCGATCAACTCGAGCGCACCAACCGGTTTCTCGGTGAGGCCGGGCGACCGGTGATGGGTTTGCGGCCTGTTTCAGCGCTACGGCTGATGCCGAGTATCGACCCGCGTGAAGTCGCCATCGGCCACATCGGCTCGCTTCCGACCGCCTTGCGCACCCTGCTCGCCGTGATCGGTGCACGCGGCGAGGCGGGTGGGCTCCTCGCCAGCTATCTGCTCTTCGAGGCGTCCTTCACGCGCGATTTGATTGCGATGGGGTACGCCGATACGCTCGCGCAGCGTCAGACGCTGCTCGGGTTTCTCACGGAGTGATCTGCTTGCGGCGTAGTGCCGCCGTCGCCCGATCGAGCCCATCGAGCGTCAAGGGGAACATGCGCCCGGCAATCAGATCCTGAGTCACGCGAATCGAGGGCGTCCAGTCCCAACGCTCTTCGGGTTCGGGGTTGAGCCAGACAAGATACGGAAAGTGGGCCGCGACGCGCTGCATCCACACGCTGCCGGCCTCCTCGTTCCAGTGCTCGACGCTGCCGCCCGGCTGGACGATTTCATAGGGGCTCATGGTCGCATCGCCGACGAAGATCACGCGGTAGTCGGCATTGAAGGTGCGCAGCATCTGCAACGTCGAGGTGCGCTCAGTGTGTCGGCGTCGATTGTCCTTCCACAGACCCTCATAGATAAAGTTGTGGAAGTAAAAGTACTCGAGGTGCCGGAACTCGCTGCGCGCGGCCGAGAACAACTCCTCGCAAACCCGCACGTGATCTTCCATGGAGCCGCCGACATCAAGCAGCAGCAACACCTTGATGGTGTTGCGCCGCTCTGGCCTAAGCTTCAGATCAAGCCAGCCGGCGTTGCGCGCTGTGGCATCGATGGTGCCGCCGAGATCGAGTTCATCCGCTGCACCCTGGCGGGCAAACTTGCGCAGCCGGCGCAGCGCCACCTTCAGATTTCGGGTACCAATCTCGCGCTGATCGTCGAAGTTACGGTACTCGCGCGACTCCCACACCTTGACCGCGCGTCGCTGCCGCTTGCCGGCATCGCCGATACGGACACCCTCGGGGTTGTAGCCCCCGGAACCGTAAGGCGAAGTACCCCCCGTGCCGATCCATTTGTTGCCGCCCTCGTGGCGCTCCTTCTGCTCGGCGAGCCGCTTGCGCAAGGTCTCGAGCAAGGCGTCCCAGCTGCCGAGGGATTCGATCTTGCGGCGCTCCTCCTCGGAAAGTACCCGCTCAGCTAATTGCTTCAGCCACTCGGCCGGCACCTCGGCGAGGATCTTCTCGAACAGCCGCTCGGCACCCTCGAAATGCTGCGCGAACACGCGATCGAAGCGATCGAAGTGCCTCTCGTCCTTGACGAGGGCGAGCCTGGCCAGCCAGTAGAATTCCTCGGCCGAGCAGGACGCTACGCGAGCCTCGAGCGCCTGCAGCAGCGAGAGGAACTCGGTGAGCGACACCGGCACCCCTGCCGCACGCAAATCGAAGAAAAAGCGGACCAGCATGGGTCGGCCTCGGGTCAGCGGACTCGGCGGTTGAGAAATACCAGCTGCTCGAACAGATGCACATCCTGCTCATTCTTCAGCAACGCACCATAAAGCGGCGGGATGGCCTTTTTCGGATCATCGCTACGCAGCGCTTCGGGCGGAATATCTTCGGCGAGCAGCAACTTGATCCAGTCGAGCAGTTCCGAGGTGGAGGGCTTTTTCTTGAGCCCCGGCGTCTCGCGCACCTTGTAGAACGCACCGAGCGCCTCGGCCAGCAACTCACGCTTCAGGTTCGGATAATGCACCTCGACGATGCGGCTCATCGTGTCCTGATCGGGAAAGCGGATGTAGTGGAAGAAGCAGCGCCGCAGGAACGCATCCGGCAACTCCTTCTCGTTGTTGCTGGTGATGATGATGATCGGCCGATGCCGCGCCTTAATCAGCTGGCGTGTCTCGTAGACATAGAACTCCATGCGGTCGAGTTCGCGCAGCAGATCGTTCGGGAACTCGATATCCGCCTTGTCGATCTCATCGATCAGCAACACGGGCTGCACTTCTGATTCGAAGGCCTCCCAGAGCTTGCCCCGCAGAATGTAGTGGCTGATATCGGCGACCCGCGGATCGCCCAACTGCGAGTCACGCAGACGCGACACCGCGTCGTACTCGTAGAGGCCCTGCTGCGCCTTGCTGGTCGACTTCACGTGCCACTCGAACAGCGGTCGGCCCAGCGCTGTTGCCACCTCGATCGCGAGCTGCGTCTTGCCTGTACCGGGCTCGCCCTTGATGAGCAGCGGTCGCGCCAGCGTCACCGCGGCATTGACTGCCATGCCGAGATCGCCCGTAGCGATGTAACGTTCGGTTCCTGCAAAACGATTCTGTGCCTGTCCCTCGGTCATGGTCACTCTCCGGACGCTGCGGCAGGTTTGAGAACGAGCGTATGCACGGTCGGGCCCGGCAGCAACGGACGCGCGCGACCCGTGACCCAGTCCTCGTAACCGGCACGATAAAACGGCGATAGCGGATGACCGCTCTGGCCACCGGGAATCTGCAGATATCCCTCGGCTTCACGCCCTGGCGAGACGGCAAAGCGCTCTGAGGCACCGAAGCCCGGGCCGACGACACGCGGCATGTTGTTGTCGCCCGGCAGAGGCCGCGGCGGCATATCGAGATACCGCGCGAGCGGGCCGAGTGCCGGCGACAACGGATGCCGGATACGCGAGGTGTTGCGCTCGCCCCAGGTGCACGTGGCGAGCGATGCGCACCGCGTTGCGAGATCCGCAATCACCGCGTCCACCTGCGCCAGCAGAAATGCGCGCCAGTCGGCGTAAGGCTCGGCCAGCATATGGGGTGGCTGTTCGGTGACGAGCCGCCACAGCGAACCCTCGAACAGGTTGGCCGGATAAGAGTCGGCGCCCGCTTGCAGCGTGCGCGTGATCATCTCCCAACTTGCGCGTTGCGTCTGGTCGCGAAACGCCCGCACCAATCGGTAACTGACCGACGCAGGAATCGCCCGGCCCTGCCAGTCTGCTGCAAGCCGCCGCAACTCCGCGCGCTGCGGTTGGTTGCGCAAAGCCTCTTCGTCGAGCGTGGCGAGCAGCAGACGCTGCCAACGCTCGAGGAACACCGCGCGGTCATCGAGCTGGATCGCCAGCATGTCCGCCGGCGTTGCCGGTGTACGCAAGGCGAGCAGCCCGTCGCGAATCTGGCCCTGGCGCGCGCCCATGTCGTAACCCATGCCCCCATTCGCCTCATCGTTGCCGAGCACTCGTTCGAGCTCACCCTCGACGTGACGCGAGTTCGCGCTCCATAAACGACCGACCTCGGGATCAACAATGCGCGGCGCCGACGCGGCATCGCGCCAGAGCACGGGTCGGGGCGTCTCGGGACCGAGCTCACCTTGAGGCATTCGGCCGATGATGGTCCACGCGATACGGCCACTGCGATCGCCCAGCGTGAAGTTTTGGTGCGGGATGCCGACGTTTGGCGCAAGCGCGAGGGCTGCCTCAACACTCGTTACCTGCTGCAGCTCCAGCGCGGCGAGATTCGTGGCACCCGGCTCCGAAATCAGCCAGCGCGCCATCCAGCAGGTTTCACCGAGCGTCGGATCATTCGCGCTGCGCTCGACCACGACGCCATGCGGCGAGTCATAGACGTCGAGCGGGACGATGTCGCCGCGCGACACCTC
>RGWK01000250.1 GCA_010029775.1 Gammaproteobacteria bacterium | reverse complement strand
GCGGACGAATTTTCATGTTTCGCTCCTGAAAACTAACGGTTGACTGGGATAGGAACAGGGGCAGTGTTAGCACTCCCCCTGCATGGCTGCTAATGATAGCGACGGAATGTTTCTTTTCAAGGGCAGGGCCGGCTATGCTGGGCGACGAAAACCCCTGGTGAATGGCGCAAGTTAATGAATATCAAGACTTTTTGTGTTTTGGCGACAAGCTTGTTTCTCGGCTTGCTGACAGCCCCAACTCGCGCGCAGCTCGGTGAATCCGAGTTCCTGCCCCCCACCGAAGCCTTTCGGGTCTCAGCCGTCGTCAGCGGCGCCGATCAAGTCAGGGTCGAGTTTTTGGTCACCCCGGGCTATTACCTCTATCGACACCGGCTGAATTTCGCTCTCGAAAGCACCGAGGGCGCAGCGCCGCTGCCGGCCACGGTCGGCACACCCGCCATCCCGGAGGGCGAGTGGAAGGAAGACGAGTTCTTCGGTCGCCAACAAGTCTTCCACGAGGGCTTTACGGTCAGCGTGCCGGTCTCGCGAGCCCCGGGCGGCGTGCTGCCTGCAACGCTCGTGGTCGGCCTGCAGGGCTGCGCCGATGCGGGGCTGTGCTATCCGCCCGAGAAGCGGCGACTGCGCATCGAGTTGCCCGCCACACAAGGCAGCGCCACCGCCGGGGCGCCGCCCGTTGCGGGGCTCGAGTCGGGCAACGGCACATCGGGCGGAGGGTTCGTCTCCGAGCAGGACCGGCTCGCCTCGCTCATCAAGGACGGCAGCTTCGCGCTCGTGCTCGCCACATTCTTTGGCCTTGGCCTGCTGCTGGCGTTCACGCCCTGCGTGTTGCCGATGGTGCCGATCCTCTCGGGGATTATCGCGGGCCAGGGCAGCAACGTGACCACGGGGCGCGCCTTCTCGCTCTCGCTCACCTACGTACTCGGCATGGCCGTGATGAACACGCTCGCCGGTGTCGCCGCCGCCGCGGCCGGGCAGCAGATTCAGGCGATGTTCCAACAGACCTGGATCATCGTGCTCTTCGCGCTGCTGTTCGTGGCGCTCGCGCTCTCCATGTTCGGCCTCTTCACGCTGCAGCTGCCCTCGGCACTGCAGACGCGCTTAAGCGACGTTAGCAATCGGCAGCGCGCTGGCACCTTCGGCGGTGTCGCGGTCATGGGCGCGTTGTCCGCACTCATCGTCACGGCCTGTGTGGCGCCGCCGCTCTTCGCAGCGCTCGCGGTCATCGCTCAAACCGGTGATGTCGTTCGCGGCGGCAGTGCACTCTTTGCCATGTCGCTCGGCATGGGCGCCCCGCTGCTCGTGATCGGCACCTCGGCAGGCCGTCTGCTGCCGAAGGCCGGCGCGTGGATGGAGACGGTCAAGAAATTCTTTGGCGTGCTCATGCTGGCCGTGGCCGCCTGGATGCTCGAGCGCGTGGTGCCTGAGCGCTGGGCGCTGTTGCTGTGGGCTGTGCCTGCGCTCGCGGGCGCCTGGTTGCTGTGGCACGAGATCCGCCCGCGGTCGATCCTCGGCTGGCTGGGTCGCCTTGCGGGCGTTGCGCTCGGTGTCTACGGTCTGCTGTTGCTCGCCGGCGTCGCGCTCGGCGGTCGCAGCCTGCTCGCCCCGATACCGCAATGGCAAGCCGAAGTTCGCAGCCTCGAGTTCCGCAAGATCAAGACGGTGGCGGATCTCGATCGCGAAGTGGCGGCCGCTGCGGCAGCCGGCAAGCCCGTGATGCTCGATTTCTATGCCGACTGGTGCGTCTCCTGCAAGGAAATGGAGCGCTATACCTTCACCGACGCCGCAGTACAGCAGGCGCTCGCCAATGCCGTGCTGCTGAAGGCCGATGTCACCGCCAACGATGAGGACGACCAAGCGCTGCTGCAGCGCTTTGGTATCTTCGGACCGCCGACCATCGCCTTCTGGAAGGCCGATGGCAGCGAGCAAAAGAATTACCGCGTGGTAGGCTTCATGCCTGCGGCGCAGTTCGCGCAGGTCGCCGCAGAAGCCACGGGCGCGCAGGCAAGGAAGCCATGAAGAAAGACACGCTCATTTTTGTAGCCGTCGCCGGCATCGCAGGCGTCATCGCCTGGTTCGGCATCGACTCGTTCCTCTCGCACAAGCCTGCAGCCCCCACGGCCGCAGCGAGCGGCGAGGCAGCACCGGCCGCAGCCTCGCCGGTGCGCAAAATCCCCGAAGTGCTGCCGGACTTCACCCTCGGCACGCTCGAGGGACCGCCGCGCGCGCTGTCGAGCTTCACGCAGTCATCGCTGATCGTGAACTTCTGGGCCACCTGGTGCGCCCCCTGCCGCCGGGAGATTCCACTGCTTCGGCAACTGCGCACCGAACGCGGCGCTCAGGGCGTGGAAGTGGTGGGGGTTGCCGTCGACTTTCGCGAAGACGTCGTGAAGTACGCCAAAGACATTGGCCTCGACTACCCGCTGCTGATCGGCGAAGAAGACGGCCTCGCCGCGGCCGATGCCTTCGGCATCAACCCTGTGTTCCCGTTCACCGTATTTGCGGATGGGCAGCGGCGCATCGTGGCAGTGAAGATCGGCGAGCTGCATGCCGATGAAGCCGCCTTCATTCTCGATCACGTGCAGAAGATCAACGCCGGCACCCTGCCGGTCGACACCGCACGCACGCTGATCCGCGACGAACTGCAACGCCTCGAAGCGGCCCGCCCAAAGACAGCCACCGGTTAAGGTGCCCCAAGCCGATTTGGGGGCGCAGGCACCGCCCCCGCCCCCTCGGGCGCAATGATGTCGCCTTTTTCGCCGAACTTGCCGCAAATAGGGTACATTCCGCTGCCTACTTGGGGGATTTATGGATATCCGTAAAGTCAAAAAGCTGATCGAGCTGCTCGAAGAGTCGGGCATCGCCGAAATCGAGATCAAGGAAGGCGAAGAGTCCGTGCGCATCAGCCGCATGACGAGCGGCAGCGTCGTGGCGCAGCCGCAGATGTTCGCGCCGCCGCCACTGCCGATGCCGAGCGCGCCGGTGGCCGCCGCCGCAGCCCCGGCCCCGGCTGCACCGAGCTCGGTCGATCACATGGTGCCTGCTCCGATGGTCGGCACCTACTACTCGGCGCCCGCCCCGGGCGCCAAGGCGTTCGTGCAGATCGGTGATGAGGTCAAGGTGGGCCAGGTGCTGTGCATCATCGAAGCGATGAAGATGATGAACCAGATCGAATCTGACCGCGCCGGCAAGATCACCTCAGTGCTCGTGCAGAACGGCGATCCGGTCGAGTTCGGCCAGCCCCTCTTCGCGATCCAGTGACCCTGCGGCAATGATCGACAAGGTCATCATCGCCAACCGCGGCGAAATCGCCTTGCGGGTGCTGCGCGCCTGCCGCGAGCTCGGCATCAAGACTGTGGCCGTGCACTCCACCGCCGATGCGAACCTCAAGCATGTGCTGCTCGCCGACGAGTCGGTGTGCATCGGTCCGCCGCCTTCGGCGAAGAGTTACCTCAACATGCCCTCGATCATCGCCGCCGCGGAACTCACGGACGCGGCGGCCATTCATCCGGGCTACGGGTTCCT
>RGWK01000249.1 GCA_010029775.1 Gammaproteobacteria bacterium | reverse complement strand
GGTTTTCCGGGTGCGTTGAGATCGAAGCGGTAGATGCGATTGGTCGCCGCGTCATCCACGGCGCTGTAGGCCGCCTTCGAGTCGCCGCGCCAAATGATTTCCCCGACGGAGCGATCCCAATCCCCGCTTAGATTGCGTGCAACACCACTCGCCCGATCGAGCAGCATCAGCCGCGCCCGATCGGCATAGAAACCGGGGATCGATTGCGCACTCCACGCGAGCCATCGCCCGTCCGGGCTGTAAGCGGGTGAACCCTCATCAGCCGGGTTCTCGGGTGTGCGATTCACCGCCGGCTTGCAGCCGCAGGTCTCGAGCGTGATCAGATCGTAGTTGGGCGAGACGCCGCTCTTGTCCGTGTTGGCGGCGAAGGCGATCTCGAGACCGTCAGGGGAAATGTCGTACGAGGACGCGGAGTATTCCGCTTTCGACAGGTGGTAGCCGGAGAGGCGGCTGATGGCGATCAACGAGCTGTCGGTGACGTCGATCGAGAACAAGTGCGGTTCCGTATCGTCGAGATAGCGGTCCCAGTAGGCAATCGGCGCCTTGTCCCAGACTCGTGCGCTGACCTTGCGTTCCGCGCGCTCCTCGAGACGCGCGGCCTGATCTTCCGGCCGCACCAGATCGGTCCAGATGGATGACACGAAAGCGATTCGACGCCCATCGGGAAACCACTTCGGGGCATCCGCGCCGGTGGGTGCCGAGGTCACTCGCTGCGCTTCGCCCCCATCCACGGCAATCCGGTAGATCTGCGCCACCTTGTCGTCATCTCGTTTCGAAACGAAGGCGATGCTTCGACCATCCGGGCTGAAAGTCGGTGCGCTGTCGGGAGCGGGGTCGCTCGTCAGCGGTCGGGCGCTGCTGCCGTCGGTGGCGATGAGCCACAGATCGGTGAAGGACTTGTTCTTCTTGACGTCAAAGCGTGTGACCGACACCACGGCAAGTCGACCATCCGGAGAAATATCGGTATCGCCGAGCCGGGTGAGCGACCACATCTTTTCTGCGGACAGCGTGTCTTGCGCTACGGCAATCGAAGTGGTCATCGGCGCCGCGAGCGGCGCTAGCGCGAGCAAGAGGTTCAACAGCCAGCGATCTCGGATCACGAACGAGCTCCTTTCACTTGTCTCAGTGCCTGAATGAATGCGGTCGTCTCCGCCGTCGTACCCACGGTGACGCGGCAATAATCGGTGAGTGGCGCGAAGGGGCGACCCACTTCGAAGCCCAGCGGCTTGAGCGCGCCGCGAAACGCTTCGAGAGTCATGCCCGGCTTCATGAACACGAAGTTGCCCTGTGGGGGCGCATAGTCGATGCCGAGCGCATCGCAGGCCGCGCACAGACGTCGGCGATCGGCGCGCAGACGCTCGCCCGTGACGCGCAGGAACTCCGTATCCCCGAGGCTGGCTGTGGCAGCGGCGAGCCCCGGCACGTTGGGCGAGACCATCTGCAGCGGACGCAGTGCCTTGATCGTGTCCGGATGCCCGATGCCGTAGCCGACGCGCAGACCGGCAAGGCCATGAATTTTCGAAAACGTGCGCAGCACGAGCACGTTGCTGTGGTTGCGGGCGAGTTCGATCATGCTGGTCGTGGCGCCGGGCTCGATCAAGTCGATGTAGGCCTCATCCACGACGACGAGCACTTTGCTGGCCATCTGCCGACAGAACTCGAGCAGCGCAGTGCCTGAGACCACGGTGCCGGTGGGATTGTTGGGATTACAGACATAGACGAGACCCGTGTCGGGCGTCACGCTCGCGGCCAGGGCATCGAGATCGTGACGCATCTGCGCATCGAGCGGTACGCGTCGTACGGGTACACCGAGTTGCTCGCCGAAGCCCATCAGCTGGCCAAAGGTCGGCCACGCACAACTGATCGAGCGTCCGCGGCGGTGCATGAGCAGCGCCAGCATGTGCAGCAATTCGCCGGAACCTGAGCCCAGGATGATGCGTTCGGCTGCGACAGCTTCCTGTGTGGCGATGGCTGCGGTGAGTCGCGTGGCGTATTCCGCGCCGTAGCGAGACCCATCGACGAGCGATTCCACGATAGCTGCACGGGCTTTGGGGCCTGGGCCCCACGGGTTCTCGTTGAATGACAGGCGAATCGGGTACTGCAGGGGCGCGGCGGCGTCGCGTGCGCGCAGCGGCAGCGCCGCGAGCCCCAGCGCCAGGGCGAGCGCTTGTCGTCGATCGAGTTCCGTCATGTTGCAGTCTCCTCGTGTCGGGGGTCGGTGGCGGGCATGCACACCGGACAATCACTCTCGGGTGGTGGTGCGCGTTCAGCACCAGACTCAGTCCAGCTCGAAACCAGTGTCGGAATCAGTGCCGGGTCTCGTACGCGACCCGACCAGATGGATCGCTCTTCTCCGGCGGGTGCGAGCGCGGCTTGTCCCGCGATGATGGCGGCACGCAGCCCTGCCATGGAGGGCTCGATCACCGGCACAGGGCAGCCCCTGTGCAGCAGATCGCCGATAGGTGCCATGCAGGTGCAACCGAGAACAATGGCCTCGGCGCCATCATCCTTCACCGCGGCCTCGCAGAGTGCGAGCAACGACGCAACCACCGAAGGCTCATGACGTGCCATCCGCGACATGACCCCATCGTCGCTACCGAGTCTGTGCAACTCGGTCTCCTCCGACGCATGCCGAATGCTGCGACAGAGCGATTGCATGCCGAGTGCGCGCAGTCGCTCCTCGTACAGAAATCCCATCGAGTGCGGCCACACGGTCACGATCGAGAAGGGGCGCGAGCCCTCAGCAGAGGCAGCGCGCAACGCGGCTTCGCCCGCACCGATCACCGGAACAGTCAGAGCCGCTTGCGCTGCGTCCAGACCATAATCGGCGAACGAATTGATGAGGATGGCGTCGCTGCCGCCTTGAGCCGCCTGCAGCGCCGCATCGGCATACCCGAGATCGACCAGCAGACGCTCGTAGGCTGTGGCGGCAAATAGCGACAGCCGCGGGTTGACGAGTTCGAGTTCCAACTCGGCAGATTGTTGCGCTACGGCACAGAAGTGAGCCGGAAGCTGCCGGCTGGCGGTGCCGCTGCCCAAAATGCTGATGCGCATGGTGCGGAAGGCTACGGCATCGCCGGTCGTCACGTCACGTCCCGCTGAGGCATACTCGGCTCATGGGAGCCCAACTTGGAGAGGGTCGTATCGTCGTCGGCGCCGCGCGAACCGAGCGGGCCGACTCCATCGATCTCGTTCGCCGCTGGTTCGACGCTATGGCGGCCGCAGATGTAGCGACTGCCGCCACACTCATGGCTGAGCCCTGCACCATCACGATCTCGGGTGGGCATCGCTTTGCCCGTCTCGAAGACTTCGTCGCCTATGGCGCGCGGCGGTATCAGGCCGTGCGCAAGCGTGCCGACCAGTTCGAAGCCTGCGAGGCGGCGGGCGGCCTTGCGGTCTACGTGACCGGCGATATGGCGGGCAGTTGGGCCGATGGTATGGCGTTCGCCAGCGTGCGCTGGTGCGATCGTTTCCTGCTGCGCTCCGGCCGTATCGTCGAATTGCAGACATGGAGTGACTTGGCCGAGACACGCCTCGGTTGAGCGCAGGACAGGGAGATTCGAAGTGATC
>RGWK01000248.1 GCA_010029775.1 Gammaproteobacteria bacterium | reverse complement strand
ACGGCTGCCGTCGTAGTTCACGGGCGTTGCAGTCGGTGTGCGCAGGATCTCGTGATACGCGTAGACGAATGGTACTTCACGACCGCCCTCGATCGCTTGCCGCGCAACCTCCGATCGCGCGCCGTCGGCGCCCAGCACCGTGCGAGTGCGCACCTTGATCGGTTGGCGAGTATCCTTGTGTTCGAACTCGACGATCGCATCGCCCTCAGCATCGCGATCAATACGCAAAAAGGTGCCGCGCGCACGCACCGCCCCGCTGCGCTCGGCCCGCGCGCGCAGCCACTCGTCGAACACTTCGCGATCCACCATGCCGACGTAACCCCCGTCGATCGGCATATCGACTTCTCTCGCCGAGGGAGAAACCATCCGCGCAGAGCGGATGCGCGCCACCAGCAACTCATCGGGTATCTCGAACTCTTCAACGAGTCGCGGCGGAATCGCGCCGCCGCAGGGTTTGATGCGCCCGTCCCGATCGAGGAGCAACACGCGCCAGCCCGCGCGGGCCAGATCATCGGCGGCCGTCGCCCCGGAGGGGCCACCGCCCACCACGACCACATCGAACTCGTCACGCTGCAAAGTGATGTCGTTCATGTCAGTCTCGCCCCGCTTCCGCCCGACACGCCTGTATCCGTCAAATACGCTGGGGTTGCCGTCGAGGTGCCCCCGTCCGCCTGTGCCATGGTGTCCTCACGACTGAGTCGCACCGCAAAGAGTGTGGCGACGACGAACAGCACCGCCTCGAGCACGAACACGAGGCCGTAAGCCAGCGTGACCGATCCTGTCAGCCAACGCGCAAGGTCCACCGTGGCGGTCGCCGCAATGCCGCCCAAGCCGAAGGCCATCGCCTGAGCCGCGCCCCACAAACCCATTCGTGTGCCCTCGCGCGACTGCCGACCGCGACCGACGAGACCCATCATTGAGCCGATCGCCGCCACGGCGAACGCGCCGTTCGCGAGCCCCAGGGCGAAGACCGTCGGTCGTAGCGGCCACGCCGGTCCGACAAGACCCGCTACGGCCAGCGCCAACAACATCAGGGCTGAGGTCACGCAACCGCCGATGGTCCACGCACGCAGTGCGCCGGCGCGCGTACTCGCACCCGCCGTGCAGATCACCGCCACGATGAGCATGCCAATCAAGGTGCCGCTGCTCATCATCCCCGACAGCCTCGTCGACTCACCTGGAGTCAAGCCAAAAACGGCTCCGGCAAAGGGCTCGAGCACCAGATCCTGCGCGCTGTAGGCGAGCATCGACACGAAAACGAAGCCTGCGAGTCGACGAGAGTGCGATTCGTTCCACACTTCACGCAGCGCCGGGATAAACCCCTGCGGGGTGGCGCCAGTCGTCGAATCCGATGTTCCGCCCGCCGTGACCTCGGCGTCACTTAATGAGTTGCCGCGAGTCTCGACGCGCCATACCGCGGCGCAAGTGACGAGAAACGAGATCGCCGCGACCACCGACGTCACTTCGACCAGACGCACCATCGAAAACGGCTCGAGCATTTTTCCGGCAAGCACGCTCGTAACGATAAAGCCGACGATCATCATCACCCAAGTCACGGTCGCGGCTGCAGCGAGCCGCGGTTTGGAGACGTTGGTCGACATCAACACCAGCATCGCGGTGCCGCAGGCGCCGACGCCGAGCCCGACCAGCAGGAACGACAGCGTCGCAAGCACAAGGCCCACAGACAGTTGGGACACCATGAGCGCAGTCGCCATACTGGCACCCACAGCGCCGAGCCCAAGCACCGCCATGCCGCCGATGATCCACGGCGTGCGCCGACCGCCCACATCCGAGCCATAGCCGAAACGAGGCCTCAACACCTGTACGAAATAGTGCAGCGCCACCAGTAGCCCCGGCACCAGCGCAGGCAAGGCCAGTTCGACGACCAGCACCCGATTGAGGGTCGAGGTGGTGATGACAACGATCGCGCCGATCGCCGCTTGCACGAGGCCTAGGCGAAAGATGCCAAGCCAACCGATGTCCCGCGACTCCCCGACCAATGTCGCAACGCCCGATGAACCCATCACTCCCCCCATCACCTCAAGGCAAGGTGCGCACCGCAAGGGCACTGACCAGCATGCCGAGCACGTAGAGCGGCACACCGGCCGCGTTGTACCAAACGTCGAGCTGCTCAGGTCTGCGCAACAAACGAGCCATCATCAGCACCTGCCCGATAAGCAGCGCGACGATGACTCCGGCGTGAGCAGGCCGATCCCAAAGAAATAACAGCGCGATCACGACGAGCTGCGCGGCGACCATCACCGCACAGGCCACCCTGGCGGCGAGATCGACCCCGAGGCGAACCGGCAGCGAACCGACGCCCATGCGCCGATCACCCTGCACGGACTTGAAATCATTGAGTGTCATGATGCCGTGCGCACCGATGCTGTAGAGACCAGCCAGCGCCACGATATGCCATGAAGGAAATGCGCCGGAGATCACCACGGCCGCTGTGACCCAAGGCACCCCCTCGTAACACAGAGCCACCGCGGAATTGCCCCACCAGCCATTGCGCTTCAAGCGCAGCGGCGGAGCGCTGTACGCCCAGGCCAGCGCCATGCCGAGCGTCGCCGCGCCGAACACCCAAGGGCCGAGCGTCGCGGCAACGAGCAGTGACACGATGGTCCAACCCACGGCGATGTAAAGACCCCAATGCCCCGGCATGCGACCGGAGGGGATCGGTCGTCGCGGTTCGTTGATGGCATCGACATGCCGATCGAACCAGTCGTTGACCGCCTGGCTGGTGCCACAGATCAGCGGCCCGGCGAGCAACACACCGGTGAAGACCACGGGCCAATGCCCTTCAGGCACGCTGCCCGCGGAAACCACACCACAGAGGAACGCCCACATGGGCGGAAACCAGGTCACCGGCTTCAGCAGCTCCAGCATGGTGGACCACGCTGGCCGTCGCTCGGACAAGAGATTGTTTGCCGGCCGGGACATGACTGCAAAATAGCCATGACACCCGGCACTGTCAATTGAAGTTTACGTTTCTTCCGGGCCGTCCTGCAGGTCGCCGAGACCATAGCGACGCAACTTCACGTACAGGCTCTGCCGAGACAACCCCAGCATCTCGGCTGCGGAGGCCCGGTTGTCCCCGGTCAACTCGAGCGCAGCCTCAATACACAGCCGCTCGATCACATCCGTGGTCTCGCGCACCAACTCCTTGAGCGACACACGACCCACGAGTTCGGTCAGTTGTTCTACGGAGCGAGGTAGTTCGCGCGTGGGGCGACCATCGGTCACCCGGCGCCGTTCAACGTTGCGAATGGCAAAGCCCAGCCAGCTTTGCCCTTCAAGGTCGACTGACACGGCCGAAATCTCCACCTCGGTGCTCGAACCGTACTCGCCCCGCAGCGTCGTGGCGAAAAAGCGCACGCTGCCATGCTGGCGGAGGTTGGCGACCAGCACACCGAGATCGACACCGGGACGGCCCAACCACCGCTCGAGCGACTCGTTCCGCACCTGCTCGTCGGTTGCCAACTGCACAAGATCGAGAAACGCGCGATTGGCCGCAACCACCCGCCCCTCACCCGTGGTGACCACGAGGGCATCGGGCAAGCGCTGCGT
>RGWK01000247.1 GCA_010029775.1 Gammaproteobacteria bacterium | reverse complement strand
GATGGTCGCATCGATGCCCATCTGATCGGAGCGGAAGGCACCGAACTGCGGCGACTTCTCGCAGGACGGATCGAGGATCATCGGAATCCCGTCAGGCTGCACGATGGAATCCTTGGCCGGCTGCCAGCGGGTCATCATGGCCCACTCCACCTGCTTCAGATCGTACGGATCGACGTCCGGACCCACGACGATGACAAGCTTGGCCGTGCGGCCCCAGCGCCCTGCCGAACCCCAGACCGCATGAATCACGTACTTGCCGAAATTCGGATGCGGCTTGCGCCAGCCATCCACCGACAACTGCACTACGTAGCACATGTTGGGTGTCACGGCGACATCGTGCACTTCAGGAATCTTCTTGCGCAGATCCGACAGCACCTCGCCCTCGACGGGCAGCAAGGCGATGTAGTTGTGATCGAACGGCGGCACCATTTCCATGGTGGCGTGCCAGATCGGATTGCGACGACGCGTCAGGCATTTCACGCGCACGATCGGGAAGACCTGCACGCGGTCGTAGTAGCCGACCGGATTGGAGTGCCAGCCGATCGCTTCGAGTTCGTCCGTGAGCACCTCGCCCTCGAGCACCCATTCGGCGGTCGCAGGCACTTCGAGGTCGACGGTCTCGCAGCGCACCATTTCCACAGGTTCGCCACGCAAGCCGCCGGCGAAGGCCGTCTCATCGACGTTGAATGGCACGCCCGTGGCCGAAGCAAGATGCAGTGCGGGCTCGCAGACACCGGCGATGGCAACCTCCAAACGCTTGCCCATCTGCGAGGCCTTGAAAGTGTGACGGCCGATGTCGGAAAACGGCGGGTTCCACCAGTAGAAGGCCGCCAGGTCCGTCTTCGCGCGCGATGCGGCGTAACTGCCGCCTTGCGGGTGGGTCGCCTCGAGGAACTGCGTGAAGCGATACCAGCCGGTGTTGCGACCGCCGGTTTCGGGATCTTTGGAGAAGGTCATGGCGTTGGTGATGTAGGCCGGACCTTCCTTGCCGAACCACACGTGCGGCAACTGCGTGTCGAGCGACACGTCATCACCCTTGATGATGACCTCCTTGCAGGGAGCATGAGTCTTATCAACGATCTTCGGGGCGTGCCAGCGCGCCGGATCGGCGAGCACCTCGGAGTGATGCAACTTGGCTTCGCGCCAGTCGCGAAAACCGATGGTCATGGCCGTGCGCTCGCGGGTCCCGAAGGGGTTGAACAGGATGGGCACGTCCTTGGTATTGATGGCATCGACATTGTTGAGCAGCAGCGCGGGCCCGTCTTTCGCGCAGACGTAGTTCATCAAGGCCTGCAGCTCGTTCGTATCCCGCCGGCCATTGAGCGGCACGTCGATGTGCTTGAGCTGACCTTCCTTTTCGAGCAACGCGAGAAACTCGCGCATGTCCTTGAACGCCATGAAACCCCCCGGAAACGATCGTCGAAAGAACGTGTGACCTGCCGAAGACTACCCCCCGCCCCGCCCGCAGACCAGACCCGCAGGATGATTGGCAGGTCACTGACCTTAGATCGGACAGTGTATGCAACCGGCTGCTCACCTGCCCGCGGGCGCGGCATCATCGGGTCCGTCGAGTCGTTCGCCCAACTACCCTGGAGCTCACCATGACCGCACAACCCCGCAAGGTTGCCCTCATCACCGGATCGGCCACGGGCGTGGGCGCGGCGGCCGCCATCATGCTGGCCGAGCGTGGCTGCAACGTCGTCATCAACTACACCCGCAGCCAGAGCGAAGCGGAGGACACGGCGCAGCGCTGTCGCGACAAGGGCGCGGACGTAATCGTCTTCCAGGGTGACGTCGCCGAAGACACCGCCTGTCAGGCCATGGCGCAGGCCGCGATCGCACGCTGGGACCGCATCGATTACCTGATCAACAACGCGGCCAAGACCAAATTCAACCCATACGAGAATCTCGATGGCCTGAGTGCCGATGACTTTCTCGCGATCTACAAGGTCAACGTGGTGGGCGCGTACCAAATGGTTCGAGCCGTGGCTCCGCAGATGAAAAAGCAGGGGCGCGGCGCCATCGTCAACAATTCCTCGATCGGTGGCGTCACGGGCATCGCCTCGTCCATGGCTTACGCGGCGAGCAAGGCCGCGCTCAACATGATGACCCAGTCGCTGTCGCTCGTGCTCGGCCCGGAGATTCGCATCAACGCGATCGCACCCGGCGCCATCCAGACACGCTGGCTGCAAGGCGGCATGACGCCCGAGCAATATCAGGCATTTCTCGTCAACGCCGCCGCCATGGTGCCGCTGCAGACGGTGCCGACTGCCGAGCAGATTGCCGAAGCCCTCGTGTGGTTCCTCGAAGGCGCGAGTGTCGTCACGGGCGAAGTGTTGATGGTCGATGCGGGTCTGCATTGCGGACGATTGCCGCCAACCTCGAGCAGCAAGGCGAGTTGGGATAAGAAGTGAGCGTTCTGCGCCGACGGGCCGTACTCGCGGGCCTCGGCGCACTGCCTTTTGCCGCGCTGCAGGCCCAGACGGTCGCGTTTGATCGTGGTGATGTACTGGTCGGCTGCACGCAGCTCAATGATCCCGCAGACGATCATCGGGGTCGCGGCCGCATCCTGCACTACGATGCCAACCTGCGCTTGCGCAATACGCTGTGGATCGAGGATACGACGCATATCGTGCAAGGCTTGCGGTTTGCGCCAGGTGGCGTGCTGTGGGCGTTCGACGCCTTCGCCTACAAGGTACTGCGATTTGATCGTGGTGGCCGCAGACTTTCGGACTTCAAGGCACCCGCGCGATCCTTTGCGCACGTGACATTCGCGCCGGATGGCCGTTTCTTTCTCGGTGAGAACTTCGTGGGCACGGGTTCAAAGGTGCCGCTGCGCACCACACTGCCATTCATGCCGGGTACGCGGCGACTCGGCGATGGGCATCTGTTCGAGTTCTCTGCCACCGGACGCTTGCTGCGCGAACATCGCACACCGGTGCATGGGGGGATGGGCGGCTTTCAGGGCCTCACCGCCAGCGCGCTCGCCGCCGACGGCAAGACGCTGTTCTACACCTCGGAATCGGGTCCACGGATCATGCGCTGGGATATTGCTGCGCAACGCAGTCTGCCGGATCTCGTCGATGCCAGCCAAGCGTCGGGGCGGTTTTTCTTTGATCTGGCGTTCGATGCAGCGGGGCGTCTTCTGGTCGTGACGGGCCTCGGCGTCGAGGCACTCGATGCGACGACGGGCGCTGTGCTGCAGCGCTATCCGCTCGGCTCGTTCGGCTGGGCTTCGATGAGTCCGCCCGCCAGCGACACCGTGTATCTGAGCAATTTCTTTTCGGGCGAGATCGCCCGTCTCGATCTGCAACGCGGCAGCATCACTGCCCGCGCCGATACGGGCACGAAGAAATCGGCGTCAGGCGTTGCCGTAGCGCCGGGCTAACTTAACGCGGCAGATCGCGCGCGACACGCAAGCCGAACACCCCGCTCAATAGTGCCGCCGGATCCCGACCGCGAAAACTCGGTCTCTGTCGGGAAATGTCGCTGCGCCAACCGCCACCGCGGCTGCCATGACGATCACAGCCTACGGTGCGCTGCGCAGAGCCATCGACGGGTCCCGCGCCGTACGGCAT
>RGWK01000246.1 GCA_010029775.1 Gammaproteobacteria bacterium | reverse complement strand
GCCGTCTCGAAGGTCGTGAAGCGCTCGCCGCAGGCCAGACACTCGCGGCGCCGGCGAATCTGCTGCCCCTCGGCCGCCAGCCGCGAGTCATTCACCTTGGTTTCTTCATGGCCGCAGAAGGGACAGTGCATGGCGGCGCCCCGTCAGGCGTGCAAGCGCTCGCTCAGCGCCCGTAGACCGGGAACCGGCGGCAGAGCGCCGTCACTTTCTCGCGTACCGCAGCCACAGTTTCTGCGGCACCCTGCGCATCGAGCACATCGGCGATGAGATCAGCGACGTGCTCCACCTCAGCTTCCTTGAAGCCGCGGGTGGTCGAGGCCGGCGTGCCGATGCGAATGCCGCTCGTGACCATCGGCGGCCGCGGATCGTTGGGCACCGCGTTTTTGTTGACGGTGATGTGAGCGGCACCGAGCGCGGCATCGGCCTCCTTGCCGTTGATCTGCTTGTCCGAGAGGTCGATGAGGAACAAGTGATTGTCGGTGCCGCCGGAGACGATGCGATAGCCGCGCTGCTGCAGCCGTGCACACATGGCACGCGCGTTGGCCACGACCTGACGTTGGTAATCTTTGAATTCGGGCTGCAAGGCCTCGAGGAACGCCACGGCCTTGGCGGCGATGACATGCATGAGCGGGCCGCCCTGCGTGCCGGGGAAAACGAGCGAGTTGAACTTCTTGGTCAGCTCGTCGTTGGCGCGCGCGAGGATGATGCCGCCGCGCGGACCGCGCAGCGTCTTGTGCGTGGTGCTGGTGACGACATCCGCGTACGGCACCGGGTTCGGGTAGACGCCGGCGGCGACAAGGCCTGCCACGTGCGCCATGTCGACGTGCAGCAGCGCACCTGCCTTGTCGGCGATAGCGCGAAAGCGCGGAAAATCAAGAAAGCGCGAGTAGGCAGAGAAGCCCGCGATGATGAGCTTGGGCTTGACCTCGAGGGCCTGACGCTCGAGCGCGTCGTAGTCGATCTCGCCGTTGTCGGGACGAATGCCGTACTGCACGGCGTTGAACAACTTGCCCGAGAAATTCACTTTCGCGCCGTGCGTGAGGTGACCGCCGTGATCGAGGCTCATGCCAAGGATGGTGTCGCCGGGCTTCAGCACGGCGAGATACACGGCCGCGTTGGCCTGCGAACCCGAGTGCGGCTGCACGTTGGCATAGTCGGCGCCGAAGAGCTGCTTTGCGCGATCGATGGCGAGCTGCTCGGCAACATCAACGAACTCGCAGCCGCCGTAGTAGCGCTTGCCGGGATAGCCCTCGGCGTACTTGTTGGTGAGCACCGAGCCTTGTGCTTCGAGCACGCGAGGACTCGCGTAGTTCTCGGAGGCGATGAGCTCGATATGATCCTCCTGACGCACCCGCTCGGCCGACATGGCACCCGCGAGTTCAGGGTCGAATCCTTCGATCGTCATACGGCTCGGAAACATCGGGGGCCTCAGGAAGTCGAGTGAGCAAAGAGGTGTCGTAGTTTAGCCGAATGGCCCCCGACTGGCCGAACAGGCCCTTAGCCAAACAGGCCCTTACTCGAATAGGCCCTCGACCACGGCATTCCAGCCCGCCGCGATGTTCGGCCGATGATAGCCGCCACCCCCGGTGGCCAGCAGCCGCCCATGCCCGAGCCGCTCGGCCAGCGCCGTGAGCTCACGTGCCGCGCGGCCGTGCGCCGCGGCGCTGAAGGCCAGATGCGCAAGCGGATCCCCGGCGATGCTGTCCGCCCCGCACTGCAGGATGATGAACTCGGGTGCGTAATGCTCGAGGTGGCGCATCACCTGCGCCCACGCCGCGTCAAAGGCCGCATCGTCAGCCCCTGGCGGCAACGGCAGGTTCAGCTTCGTGCCCTCCGCAGCGCCCCGACCGCGCTCATCGGCGGCGCCCGTTCCCGGGTACAGAAATCGACCATCCTCGTGCAGGTCGGCAAAGATCACCTGCGGGTCTGTCTCAAAACCGTAGTACACGCCATCGCCATGATGCGCATCGATGTCCACGTAGGCGATGCGGGTCAGGCCAGCCTCGCGACGCAACCACTCGATGGCGATCGCGCAGTCGTTGAGCGCACAGAAACCGGCGGCGCCCGCGCGACCCGCGTGGTGCAGACCTGCGATCGGTACGAAAGCCCGCCGCGCCCGCCCTTGCAGCATCTGCTCGCAGGCGAGCAGCGTGGCGCCGACCACATCCGCCGCGGCCTCGTAAACGCCCCGAAACGCCGGCGTGTCGCCGCCATCGAGATAGCCGCTCCCCGCCGCCGAGCGGGCGATCAGGCGATCGAGGTAGGCCGGTTCATGGAAGAGCTCGAGTTCGACGCGGCTCGCCTGCCGCGTGTCCTCGACGCGGCACCGCCGCTCGAGGCCGCGCGCGATGAACTCGCGGTAGAACGCCGCATGCCGATCGAGCCCGAACGGGTGGCCACTGCCAAACCCGTAGCGCGCGAGCCGATCACCGGCAATGACGAGGACTTCGGACATGATGCGTCCGAGCCTAGCACAGGCGATAATGCGCGCCCTTCCATACGGCCCCACAGCCCCCATATCGCAGCCATGGCACAGTACATTTACACGATGAACCGGGTGGGCAAGATCGTGCCCCCCAAGCGTCAGATCCTGCGCGACATCAGCCTCTCGTTCTTTCCGGGCGCCAAGATCGGTGTGCTCGGCCTCAACGGCTCGGGCAAATCGACGCTGCTGAAAATCATGGCGGGCCTCGACAACAACATCGAGGGTGAAGCACGGCCGCAGTCAGGCATCAAGGTGGGCTACCTGCCGCAGGAACCTGAGCTCGATCCGGCCAAGACCGTCCGTCAGGAAGTGATTGCCGGCATCGGCGGCATGTTCGCCAAGGTCGAGCGCTTCAACGCCATCAGCGAAGCGTTCGCTGAGCCCATGTCCGATGACGAGATGAACAAGCTCCTCGAGGAGCAGGCCAAGCTGCAGGATCAGATCGACGCTGCAGGCGGTTGGGAACTCGACCGCAAGCTTGAGATCGCCGCCGATGCGCTGCGCCTGCCGCCTTGGGACTCGACCATCGACAAGCTCTCGGGTGGCGAGAAGCGCCGCGTCGCCCTCTGCCGGCTGCTGCTGTCGGCCCCCGACATGCTGCTGCTCGATGAGCCGACCAACCACCTCGATGCCGAGTCGATCGCCTGGCTTGAGAAGTATCTCGAGCAGTACCCCTCGACGGTGATCGCGGTCACCCACGATCGCTACTTCCTCGACAACGTCGCCGAGTGGATCCTCGAACTCGATCGGGGTCATGGCATTCCGTACCAAGGTAACTACTCGACTTGGCTCGAGCAGAAAGAAAAACGCCTCGCGCAAGAAGAGCGCGAGCGCGATGCCCTGCGCAAGACGCTCGAGCGCGAGCTCGAGTGGGTGCGCCAAAATCCGAAAGCGCGTCAGGCCAAGAGCAAGGCGCGCATGCAGCGCTATGAAGAACTCGCCTCACGCGAATTCCAAGAGCGCAACGAGACGAACGAGATCTACATCCCGCCCGGCGAGCGCTTGGGTGATCTCGTGATCGAGGCCAAGGGTTTGCGCAAAGCCTTTGGCGACAAGTTGCTGTTCGACGATCTGAACTTCAACCTGCCGCGCGGTGGCATCGTTGGCATCATCGGCCCGAACGGCGC
>RGWK01000245.1 GCA_010029775.1 Gammaproteobacteria bacterium | reverse complement strand
CCAGTAGAACCAGTTGAACCAGTAACACCAGTAGCACCAGTAGCACCAGTAGCACCCGTAGCACCAGTAGCACCAGTCGCGCCAGTTGCTCCAGTAGAACCAGTTGAACCAGTAACACCAGTAGCACCAGTAGCACCAGTCGCACCAGTAGCACCAGTCATACCAGTAACACCAGTCGCACCAGTAGCACCAGTAGCGCCAGTAGAACCAGTAGAACCAGTAACACCCGTTGCACCAGTAGAACCAGTCGCACCAGTGGCGCCAGTCGCACCCGTAGCACCCGTAGCACCAGTAACACCAGTAGCACCAGTAGCACCAGTCGCGCCAGTTGCACCAGTAGCACCACTAGCACCAGTCATACCAGTTACACCAGTAGCACCAGTAGAACCAGTAATACCAGTAGCACCAGTTGCACCAGTGAAACCAGTAGCACCATCCGCACCATCTGCACCAGTAGCACCAGTAGCACCAGTAACACCAGTTCTACCAGTTGCACCAGTCGCACCAGTCATACCAGTAACACCAGTCGCACCAGTCGCACCAGTTGCACCAGTTGCACCAGTTGCACCAGTTGTTCCAGTAGCCCCAGTCAGACCGCTAGATAAGTAACCAAATGTTATATTATCCACATATTCACGCAACCCTCCCAAAAATCCAAAATATGCATAGTAATAATAAGTTGGTGTTGTTGAAAATGTTACACTTGCACTGTACTGTAAAATAGAATTTACATATAAATAAACTACTGCATTACTTACAATTACGGTAAATTCATCTGTAGATGCGAATGTAGTATATGTTATAGGAGTTACCAAACTTCCATTTGCATATAAAGAATATTTATTTTCAGAACCATCAACATTTAATTTAAACCCATGATAAAAAGTATAGCTTGAAGATGAAAAAGTAGCTAAACCATAATTATTTCCCGCAGCTACATCACTATCAATATTAAATGATAAAAATACCGATGAGTAAGCTTCGATAGTTCTAGCATAACCAGTTGAACTACTTGATAATACTGAATTTTTACTTGGGAATGTAATTGAACCAGAACCAGATGTAATAGTTGATGTTAAAGTAAATAATGCTGGTCCAGCAGCACCAGTTGCACCAGATGCACCAGTTAGACCAATAGAACCAGTTGCACCAGTTGCACCAGTTAAACCAGTCGCACCAATAGAACCAGTAGCACCAGTCGCACCGGTAGCACCGGTAGCACCAGTAGTACCAGTAGCACCAGTTGCGCCAGTTAAACCAGTTACACCAATAGAACCAGTAGCACCAGTCGCACCAGTCGCACCAGTAGCACCAGTAGCACCAGTTAAACCAGTTGCACCAATAGAACCAGTAGGACCAGTTGCACCAGTATTACCAGTGGCACCAGTTCCACCAATTGATGCATAAGTAAACGCAATATTTGTTACGTAGTCTGAAGAAGATTGAAAATCAAATTGACCTCTAAAAGTAGTATAGTCTGGTGTGTTATTGGCTATAGTATATTCAGTTACAGATGGAGTTGAATAACTTGTTACATATCTATACCAATGAACGTTGTTCGTGTCTACAATAATAGTATATTGGTCGCCAGCAGAACAAGTACCGAAACCACTATAATAACCGGTTCCACTTAAATTACTCCAATACAATGTAATAGCACCTCCTGGAGAAAACACAATATTATAATAATAATCTGCAGTTGATAAATTTGTCTCATACAAACCTATAATTCTACTTAAAGTAGTATAGCCCGATGGAACAATAAATGTTAATGATGCCTCTGTAAATGCCTCAAGAGTATATGCAATATTAGAACCACTTGCACTAGATAATGACTTTATAGAATTTGCACTTGGAAAATACAAATCTGGGTCAGTAGTTGTTATCGTAAATAATGCTGGACCATATGTGCCAGTAGCACCAGTATAACCAATTGCACCAGTTGCACCAGTTAAACCAACTGCACCAGTTGCACCAGTAGCACCAGTTGCACCAGTAGTACCAGTTGCACCAGTCGCACCAGTAGTACCCGTTGTACCCGTTGCACCCGTTGCACCAGTTAAACCAGTTGCACCATAGCCAGTAGCACCAGTCGCACCAGTCAAACCAGTTGGACCAGGAGTACCATTTAAGTTAATGTTCCAGTTAGAAGTCTTTGGATATGACGCAGGTGATGGTGATATATTTGTCATACTTGTTAAAGTCATTGTGCCATTAGTTTGGTTATACTCTGTGATAACACCAACAAAACTATAACTACTATCAACAGAAGAACCAACTAAAACACTATTTCCAGCATAATAAGCTAGTCCCGATGGCACTCCAGTTAAAGTCAGACTTGAACTAGTTGGGTTCAGACTTTGATTACCTGATAAATTTGCGGCATATTTATCTCCGGGAAGACCAGTTGCACCGCGTGCACCAGTCGCACCAGTGGCACCAGTAGCACCAGTATAACCTATTGAACCAGTAGCACCAGTAGCACCAGTGGCACCAGTAGAACCAGTCAAACCAGTCGCACCATAGCCAGTAGCACCAGTAGCACCAGTAGCACCAGTAGCACCAGTAGAACCAGTGGTACCAGTGGAACCAGTCAAACCAGTCGCACCATAACCGGTTGCACCAGTAGCACCGGTAGTACCCGTAGCACCAGTAGCACCAGTAGTACCAGTAGAACCAGTCAAACCGGTCGCACCATAACCAGTTGCACCAGTCGCACCAGTAGTACCAGTAGCGCCGGTGACACCAGTAGAACCAGTAGCACCAGTAGAACCAGTCGTACCAGTTGCACCAGTATAACCAATTGAACCAGTAGCACCAGTAGCACCAGTTGCACCAGTTAAACCAGTATCACCAATACTACCAGTTGCACCAGTCGCACCAGTATAACCAATTGAACCAGTCGCACCAGTCGCACCAGTCGCACCAGTTAAACCAGTTGCACCAATACTACCAGTTGCACCAGTTGCACCAGTATAACCAATTGAACCAGTCGCACCAGTCGCACCAGTCGCACCAGTTAAACCAGTTGCACCAATTGAACCAGTATCACCATTCAAACCATTTAAATTGACGGCATACCAGTAATATGCATCATCTGGAATATTAACAACACTTGTTATATATACTGTAACATTTCCTCCGTCCACATTATAGTTTGTTACTACACCTATAAAATAAGAGTTGTATATTGGATCACCTATAAAACTCGGTTTTCTAACAAAAATAATTGTACTTCCAATAGTGTATGCTAAATTTGTACCAATAGAATATGTTACTGTTGTTCCAACAGTTGGAGGACCATAAGTTGTATTTGTTTGTGACCTATATACATCAGAAGCACCCGTTTGGCCTTGAGGACCGGTGGGTCCAGTTGGACCCGGCAATCCATCTAATCCATTCAAATTAACAGTATAGTAATCACTTCCTAATAAACCAGGAATCAAACTTAACACTGTTATTGACATTTGCCCATTTTTACAATTGTACCAATTTACACTACCTTTGAAACCACCATTTACATTTACAGTACCATTATATAATGTACCAATACACACTACACTATTGTATTCACAGTAAGAGAGTTTTTTTCCAACAACTAATAAAACAGTACTACCTACAGTTGTT
>RGWK01000244.1 GCA_010029775.1 Gammaproteobacteria bacterium | reverse complement strand
AAGAAGCGCGTCAAGTTGTACGCCGGGAAGATCACCAACAACATTGTTCAAGGCACGGCGCGCTGCGTCATGACAGACGGGATGCTAAGGGTTGCGAAGAAGTACCCTTTGGTAGGCACGGTGCATGACGAATTGATCGCCGTGATACCGGAAGGAGATGAAGAGGACGCTAAGACTTGGGTCTTGGCGCAGATGACTATGGAGCCGCCATATTTACCGGGCATCCCGCTTGATGCGGGAGTCGGTGTTCACAAGCGGTACGGCATGACAAAAGATTAACCACAGGAGAAAGCATGAACAAAAGCACACGCATCCCAACGCGCATCCGCATCGGCAACCAGATGTACTCCATCGACGTGGTCGAGTCCATGCGCCGCAAGGCGACGATGGGCCGCACCTACTACGACCTGGGTCGCATCGAGATCGGCGCCAGCAGCAACCTCACCGGGCGCAAGTTCTCCGACGCGGAGATCGACGACACCTTCTGGCACGAGGTCACACACGCCATCCTCTACGACATGGGCCACCGCCTGTACAACGACGAGCACTTCGTCACCGAGTTCTCAGGGCGCCTTGCCAAGGCCATCAAGTCAGCCAAATTCAAATGAGCGAAGCAAACATCACGTGGAGCCACAGCGGCCTGAAGGATTTCGAGGGCTGCGCTCGGCGCTACCACGAGGTCAAGGTTCTCAAGAACTACCCGTTCCAAGAGACAACGCACACCATCTACGGCAAGGACGTGCACAAGGCCATCGAGGACTACGGCAAGCTCGGCACGCCGATACCGGAGAAATACGCGCAGTTCAAGCCGGTGGTGGACGCGGTGCTGAACAAGCCTGGGAGGAAGTTGTTCGAGCACGAGATGGGTGTGACCAGGGACTTGCAGCCTTGCGGCTTTAACGATCCCAATCGCTGGGTGCGCGGCATCGCCGACCTGCTGATCATTGACGACGACAACCTGTCGGCCAAGGTGGTGGACTGGAAGACGGGCAACAACAAGTACCCGGACAAGGACCAGTTGGTCTTGATGTCTCTCATGGTGTTCACGCACTTCCCCCACATCAGGCAAGTGAAGTCGGCGCTGTTCTTCCTCGTCAAGGAGTCGATGACCACCCACGCCATGCTGCGCGGTGAGGCCGAGGAAGCATGGTGGCGCTACCGTGAGCGTGTGGCCAAGCTCGAAGCAGCGCACGCCACGGACGTGTGGAACCCATCACAGTCTCCCCTGTGCGGGTGGTGCCCCGTGGCCACCTGCACGTTCAACCCCAAGCACTAGGAGCCAAGCATGGCAACGCGTGACTACAAAAAGGAATACGCCGAGTACCACGGCAAGCCCGAACAGATCGCCAACCGAGCCGAGCGCGTCAAGGCGCGGCGCATGATGGAGAAGACGGGTGCAGCCAAGAAGGGTGACGGCAAGGACGTAGATCACATCAGACCGCTCAGCAAGGGCGGCACTTCCGCGAAGACCAACCTGCGCATGCGCAGCGTCAAGGCCAATCGCGGGGACAAGTAACAACAGGAGAAAGCATGGAAGTCGTTGAGAACAGGTTGCTCGTCTTCAAGACGCGCAACCCGGATAAGTATTCACTCATCCCCAAGAGCAAGGCACTGCCCCGTGAAGGTGGCGGCTACGACGTAGCCGTGTACTGGGGCCTAGACGAAGCGCGTGTGCTGCGCAACCTGGGGGTGAAGAACGTACCGTCTCCCATCTACGGGCGCTACGAATGGCCCGGGCGCTACACGCCGATGTCCCACCAGAAGGAGACTGCCTCCTTCCTCACGCTGCACCGCCGTGCGTTCGTGTTCAACGATCCCGGTACGGGCAAGACGCTGTCTGCCCTGTGGGCGGCTGACTACCTGATGAAGCGTGGCGACGTTAGGAGGGTTTTGATTTTGTGTCCGCTGTCGATCATGCACAGCGCCTGGATGCAGGACTTGGGCAACAGCGTCATTCATCGCAGCGCGGTGGTGGCGCACCATGCCCAGGCCGCACGGCGGATCGAACTGATCCAAGAGAACTACGAGTTCGTCATCATCAACTACGAGGGCCTGAGCCTGATCGCTGAAGAGGTTCGCAAAGATGGGCGCTTTGATCTGGTGATCGTGGACGAGGCCAACGCCTACAAGAACCCGCAGACCAAGCGGTGGAAGGCGCTGAACTCCATCATCAAGCCCGACACGTACCTGTGGATGATGACCGGCACGCCTGCGTCGCAGTCCCCAGTGGACGCCTACGGTCTGGCCAAGCTGGTCAACCCCAACGGGGTGCCCAAGTTCTACACCGCTTGGCGCGATGCCGTGATGAACAAGATCACGATGTTCAAGTGGGCGCCCAAGATCGACGCTGCCGACAAGGTGTTCGAGGCGCTGCAGCCTGCCATCCGCTACAGCAAGGCGCAGTGCCTGGACTTGCCGCCCGTGGTGACGATGACCCGCGAGGTGCCGCTCACGCCGCAGCAGGCCAAGTACTACAACCTGCTCAAGACCCAGATGCTGGTCATGGCTGCAGGCGAGATGATCACGGCAGTCAACGCTGCGGCTGCGCTAAATAAACTCTTACAAATATCCTCGGGGGTCGCCTACACCGACAACAAGGAGGTGGTTGAGTTCGACGCTACCCCACGGCTGAACGTCCTGATGGAAGCGCTTGAACAAACGGACAGGAAGGTGATCATCTTCGCCCTGTTCCGCTCCGCCATCGACGCCATCAGCGAGTTCCTCAACAAGAACGGGATCGTCAACGAACAGATTCACGGCGGCGTGACGGCCACCAAGCGTGGCGACATCATCAAGCGTTTCCAGACGCAGCCCAACCCGAGGGTGCTGGTCATGCAGCCTGCGGCTACAGCGCACGGCATCACGCTGACTGCGGCGGATACGGTGATCTTTTACGGGCCGCTGATGAGCGTCGAGCAGTACACCCAGTGCATCGCACGGGCTGACCGCAAGGGCCAGGACTCAGACAAAGTCACCGTCATCCACATCGAGGGTTCGCCCGTGGAGAAGAAGATGTTCAAGGCGCTCACCAGCAAGGTGGACGACAACGCACTGCTCGTTGACCTGTTCAACAGCGAAATTCAAGAAAGGGGGTTGTAATCGACTCTGGACACTGTATACTCTTAGACACAACGACAAGGAGAAAGCAATGACTGAAGAAACCATCCCGATGGACAAGCTCGTGCGCATGTACACCAAGATGCGTACGGCCATCCAAGACCTCGACAAGCAGATCGAGAACATCAAGGAGCAGCAGCAAGAGGTGAAGAACGCCATGAAGGATCAGATGATGGCGCTCGGTACCAAGTCTGTTCGCACCGACTTCGGCACGATCACGCTCAAGGAGAAGACCCGGTACTACACGCAGGACTGGGACAGCTTCAAGAAGTTCATCATCGAGCACGATGCCGTCGATCTGCTTGAGAAGCGCATCGCGCAAACCAACATGCAGACGTTCTTGGAAGAGAACCCTCAACTGCATCCCCCCGGACTCAGCAACACTGCTGAGTTCGATATCGCTGTTACCAAGCCCCGTTAAGGAGAAAGCATTATGAGCAACGTCGCTCTTTTTTCTGGTTCCAATGTTCCCGCCTTCGCCAAGAAAGGCGAACTGTCTGATCTTGCCAAGTCC
>RGWK01000243.1 GCA_010029775.1 Gammaproteobacteria bacterium | reverse complement strand
GTGTTGATCGCCCAACCGGCGCGGTTGCCGATTTCACGCTGCACGTTCATGTACGACAGTTCGACCTTCACCGCATCAGTCGGGGTAATCACAGCCAGCAGGCTGTAGGTGTCACCATCACGATTGCCGGTGAGCGCCTGGTCACCGCTTAAGCCCGGCAACTGGTTGCGCCAGGTGCCATCGAACTCGCTGTGGCCATAAAACGCGCGCACGCCGAGCTTGCCTTCGATCAGCGGCCCGCCGACGGCGAGCTTGTAGTCGAGACGGCCATCGGAGCCCGCGGTCACTTCGGCATCGCCGGCAAACTCTTCGCCCGGGCGATTGAGGACGTAATTGATAGCACCAGCGAACGCGTTCTGGCCGTACAGGGCGCTCTGCGGGCCCTTAACGACTTCAACTCGCGACACGTCAGCGAGGCTAATGTCGACCGCATAGTTGCGTTGGATGTAGACGCCGTCAACGAAGGTCGCAACGTTCTGCACTTCTGAAGAAACGTTGATCTGCGTCAGACCGCGCATGACGGGCGCTGCCGAGAAGCTCGACGAGTAGTCTTCGAAAGCGAGACCCGGCGTGCTGAGCGCGAGATCCTCGAGCTCGACGATACCGCGCTTGGAGAGCTGCTCGGACGAGAAGGCGGTGATCGCCACCGGCACTTCCTGCAGCGACTCTTCGCGCTTGCGCGCCGTGACGACGATTTCGGCCAGATCCGCGGCCGAAGCCTGCGCGAACACCGGCTGAACGCCACCCATGGTTGTGCCGACCGCAGCGGCCGACAGCAAGGCGAGCCGCAAAGACTTGCCTGATGAAACTCCGTTTTCCATTAACACCCCTCCGAATGAAACAACCTTCGATCAATCCCGAGGACTAAGCCGCCCCCCCTCTACCCCGATTATCGCGACCGTGAAAAGGTCACTCATGCTTTAAGCGTACCGAGGCATACAAGCCACGCATAGTGACATATTCGCAACAGTCTTTGTCAGGCGAGTTGATTCCCGGGCGTTAGAATCCGCTACACCATCGCCCCGGAGGCCACGCAGATGCACACGCTGGAGGGACAGGTTGTCGCAGTACTCGGCGGCTCGAGCGGCATGGGCCGGCAAACGGCACGGCACCTCGCCACGTTGGGTGCGACCGTTGTCATCGGCGCGCGCCGGGTCGAACTGTGCGAGGAACTGGTGGAAACCATCCGCAGGGACGGGGGTAAAGCGTCAGCCATCAGCCTCGATGCCACCCTGCCCGACAGCGTTGAGCAGTTCTTTAACGTATTGCAGTCGCGGCATGGCCGGCTCGACGCCGCATTCAACAACGTCGGGCGAACGCTCGGGAGTTCACCGACGATCGAGACGCCCCTCGAGCGATTCGAGCAGACGATGGCGTTCAACCTGAAATCGACCTTCCTTTGCATGCAGCAGGAGTTGCGGCTGATGGTCGCCGCGGGTCGCGGCGCCATCGTCAACAACAGCTCCATCGGCGGCACGCGGGGGTTTGCGGGCCTGCAGGACTACTGCGCGGCCAAATGGGGTGTTATTGGTCTCACCAAGGCTGCAGCCCTTGAGGTCGCGGCGCAGGGCATCCGCATCAACGTAATCGCGCCGGGGCTCGTGGCCACCGAGCGCTTCGAACTCATCCGCTCGCAGCAAAGCGCGGCACTCGAGTCACGCATCAAAGAAATACCGATGGCGCGCCCGGCACACATGCAGGAAGTGGCCGAAACGGTTGCGTGGTTGCTGGGGCCGAACTGCGGCTTCCTGACCGGCGCCGTCATCCCGCTCGACGGCGGTGAGTGCGCAGCCTGAGCACGAGGACCCCATGAACCCAATTAGCGACTGCGAGAGAGACTTCGTTCGCCTCGACGAGGGCCTGATGCACTACCGGCATGCCGCGCCCGATCGCGTGACGGCGGCAGAACCCGTCTGGATGATGCACGCCTCGCCCGCCTCGTCACGCAGCGTCGAGCCGCTTGCCTGTCGGATCGCGAGCCTCGGCCACTGCCGTGTGATCGCACCGGATACGCCGGGCAACGGCGACTCGGCTGCGCTGCGCCACACGCAGCCGGAACTCGCCGACTACGCCGACGCCTTCGTGCGCATGCTCGACGCGCTGCGCATCGACCGCGTCAACCTGTACGGGTTTCATACCGGCGCACACATCGCCATTGAAATGGCGATTCGTCACCCGCAGCGCATCGGCCGAGTGGCCCTCGACGGCCTGCTCTGGCTCGAAGAGCACGAACGCGAGGAGTTCCTCGCGCACTACGCGCCCCCGCTGAGGGCAGACGCTTGGGGGACGCAGGTATTTCAGGCGCTGCAGTTCATCCGCGATCAGGCCTGGTTCTTTCCGCACTTCAAGCGTGATCCGGCGCACAACTTGGGCGGTGGCGCCATGCCGCCCACGTTGCTGCATGAACTGACCGTTGATCTTCTGAAAGCCGCGTCCACCTACCACCTCGCCTATCGCGCGGTGTTTCGTCATCGCCTCGACGAGCGCCTGCCGCAGCTGCATCACCCCACGATGCTGATGGCCGACGAGGGCGATCCGACCCGGGTCACCGTGCAACGCGCCGCCGGTCTCGTTCGCGCCAGTACCCTGCATGTGGGTGGCGAGGGCTGGTCGCCGGCGGGTGCAGCGGCCAAGGCGCAACGAATTGTCGATTTTTTTGGTTCGATGGAGCCCCGCTGATGCAACGACTCCTGAAGCCACTCGTCGGCATCGCCGTGCTCAGCCTTTTGGTCAGTGCCGGGGCAAACGGTGCTGATTCGACAAACGGTGCTGATTCGGCAAGTCGCGCTGCGGCGCAGTACTCCGCGGCGGACGAGGCGCTGTATCGCGAGCGCTTCCAAAAGCTGCAGGACTCGTTCGTCACAGGCCTCGGCCTCGAGGAGTACGACCCGCTCGAGCCGGTGCCGGGCGACCCTGCCTATCGACCCCTGCCCATCAAACCACCGCAGGCACGCAGCATCGCGGAGACCGCGCTGACCCGAGCGCGCGATTACGCCGCCAGCAACCGCTCGACGAGTCTGCTCGTCTGGCGCGGCGATGGCCTCGAGCACGTCAGCCACTTTGGCGCAACCACTGCCGATCAACTGCAGGCTTCGCGCTCGCTGGCCAAACCGATGACCGCGATCGCCGTTGGCCGCGCCATCGCGCTCGGCAAAATTCGCTCGCTTGATCAGCCCGTCGCCGATTTCATCACCGAGTGGCGAGGTCTGCCGCGCAAGTCCACGCTGCGCGTGCGCCATCTGCTCGACATGCGCTCCGGGATGTTGCCGCAGTCGCCGGAGACCGGCGTCGAGCACATTCTCAATCGAGCGTACCTGCACCCCCGCCATGACGACATCCTCATCAACGAGTATCCCTTCGTGGATGAGCCCGGTACCCGCTACGAGTACAGCAATGCAACCTCGGAACTCGTCTGTTGATGAACGACGGCCGCTGGGAAGGTCGTCGGCTGCTGCCCTCGGGCTACGTGCGCGACATGACACGCGGAACGACCGAAAACCCGTATTACGGGCTCGGCGTGTACGTGGCCGGGGGCTACACCCCGCGACGCGGCTTCCTCAACCCGGCACGTGAACCCGACGCGCGCCGCGTGCTGCATGGCGAACCGTATCTCGCCCGAGACCTCTTTATG
>RGWK01000242.1 GCA_010029775.1 Gammaproteobacteria bacterium | reverse complement strand
GCTGTGGAAGGTCAGCGCCGTGCGCAAGGAGTTCTTCTACGGGCACGAGTGCACGGCGATGGACCCGAAGATTTTCGATCCGAGCGATTTCACGTACTGCAAGAACGCACCGTCGATGTTCTTTCAGACCCCGCTTATCACCTGGCTCGTGCGGCAAAACATCGACACGCTGTTCGTTACCGGCTGCACCACAAGCGGTTGCGTGCGAGCGACCATCGTTGATGGATTTTCCTTCGGCTTTCGAGTTCAGGTCGTTGCGGACTGCTGCGGCGATGCGGAGGAGGGGCCGCATAACGACACCTTGCGCGATGTGGGGCGGCGGTACGCCGACATCATCGATCGCGCCACCGCGGAGCGATACTTTGATGCTGTCGGCACCCGGAGCTCCGGCGAGGGTGCCAAGGCGTGAGTCTGCAACGCGTCGGCTTGTGGTTGGGCGTCGCCGTATTCACGGCGATGCTATTGCTGCCTGCCCCGGAGGGCTTATCGCCGGCGGGCTGGCGCGTAGCCGCTGTGACCGTGCTCATC
This sequence comes from Gammaproteobacteria bacterium, assembly GCA_010029775.1. GTDB lineage: Bacteria > Pseudomonadota > Gammaproteobacteria > Steroidobacterales > Steroidobacteraceae > UBA964. Next base: position 3,132 of record RGWK01000242.1, on the reverse strand, counting down.
GGGTGTTGGTGGTTCACCGAAGCCGTTCCGGTCACCTTGACCGGCAGCTTGCCGTTTTTGTTGCTGCCGCTGCTCGGCGTCACCAAGCCCGAAGCGGTCGCCGGACAGTACATGTCGCCGGTGTTGTTCCTGATCCTCGGTGGCTCGGTACTCGGGCTCGCATTCGAAAAGTGGAACCTGCATCGGCGCATGGCGCTGTTCGTGGTCTCCCGTTCGAGTGCACAGCCGCGAGCATTGCTGCTCGCGATCATGAGTGTCACCGCGTTCGTTTCGATGTGGGTCAATAATTCCGCGACGACCGTCATGATGCTGCCGATCGCCATGGCCGCTCTGGGCGCTGTGGCGGGCTCTGGCGATGACTCTTCGGCAGACGTAGGACGGCGAAACTTCGCGGCAGCGATGATTCTGTCCGTCTCCTTCGCTTCAAACATCGGCGGCTTCGCCACGCCGATTGGTACGCCGGTCAACTCCATCGCCATGGGCATTCTCGATCGCACCTACGGCCTGGAAATTTCCTTCGCGCAATGGATGGCCTTCGGCATTCCGTTCACGTTGATCGGTATTCCGGTGTGCTGGTGGATTCTCTGCCGCTGGATCATGCCCTTCGACTTCACGGGCGGAACCCGTGAGCAGGTGAGGGCGGCGATCGGCGACTGCGGACCGCTCGGAACACCGGAGCGGCGAGTGCTCGCCATCGTGCTGCTGGTGGCTGCGGCTTGGGTGTTTTTGCCCCTGCTCGAGAAGCGTATTCCGGGATTGACCGATGCCGGTATCGCCGTGGCGGGTGCGTTGCTCGTATGCATCATGCCCTCCGGTGCACGAGGCCCTGGGGCGCCGGCGCGGCTGCTCGATTGGAAGATTCGGTTGTGAAGTCGGGCCTCAGCGCCTGGCTCGGTACGTCACTTGCAGCATTCAGTGATTTGCCGTTACTGCCGATGCTCTTCGGCATCGCCCTCATGTGCGCACTGATCACGGAAGCAGCGAGCAACGTGGCGACGGCAACCATCTTCATGCCGATTGCGGCGGGCCTCGCCCTCGGTGCGAACTATGACCCCGTGCTCGCGGCACTTGCGGCCGGCATGGCGGCGAACCTCGGCTTTGCGAACCCCGCGGCGACTTCATCCAACGCGCTCGTGTATTCAACGGGACGGATCCCCATTACCGACATGCTCAAGGCAGGTCTGCTGTTCGATCTTGCAGGCGCCGTGCTGATTGCGCTCGCGTGCCTGTGGATCGTTCCGTTGCTGTCACTGACCTAACGACACCATTGGGGAGCCATGAGCGTAGGCCGGGTGCCCTGGATTTTGATCGTCTGGAGCCTGCCGGCACTGGCGGGGGCAGTGCAGGGGTCAATGTATTCAGGTGCCATGCGATGGTCGGCACTCATCCTCGCGCTGATTCCCGGCGGGATCCTGCAGGTTCTCGTCAAAGATTTGGGTGAGCGGCTCGGAAGTTGGCGAGAGCCTGCGGCGATCGCGCTTGGCGGGTACGTTCCAGCCCTGCTGGCTTGCGGATTGCAGTCCGGGGTATGGGCGGATCGACGCGCGTTGATATTGGCGACACCGATCGCCATGTGGCTGACGGCCGCTGTGCTGGTTGATGGGGTGCGGCGTGCGAGGGCGGTGTCGGCAACGGGTGGCCGTAATCTGGCGACGCGCCTCGGCGATGGTCCCGCACGATCCTTGTATCTGGGTTTGCATACCTCGGCGCTGATCATCCTCGGCTTCGCGGTCGTAGCCGATGAAGTCCATTGGGGAATGATCGTGCTACCGTTTGCGGTGTTTCGCATCGCAGCCGGCGCGGCCGATGCCATATTGAGCGGCATCGAGTTCGAGCGTAGCGTCGAGGAGACCTGGGAGATCTCCCTCAAGGCCTATCTGGTGGGCGCTGTGTGGGTAGTCGGTTGGAGCGTGGCGGGTCCTTAGGAAGCACCGCCCGTCGCCATCCAGCGCCGAAGCATGCCGACCGTATAGTGACCCGATAACCGCGCAAGCTCAAAGATATCCACGGGATTGACGCGTTCGTCGGCGTGATCTGAAATTACCCGCAGGCACGCGAAGGGCACGCCGAATTCATGACAGACTTGGGCGACCGCGGCACCTTCCATCTCGACACATACGGCCGTAGGCACACGACTACGTACGCGTTCGCGAGCTGCGCCGTCGCCGATCACCTGATCGCCGGTCGCAATGTCGCCGATCAGACTTCGTCGATTGGGGGCAAGGCGCCGCGCCTGATCCCCGAGCGTGCGCAGCAGATCCTCCGCCATAAACGCATCGAGCGCCGCGTGCAGTTCCTTCGTGAACGCGGCGTCCGTCGGCAAGGCTGCCGTGTTGAGCAGTGGCACGTGGGTGGGCGGAAAGAACGGCGAGGCATCAAGGTCGTGTTGGTAGAGGTTGCGGGCCAGCACGACATCACCAATGCCAAGTTCATCCCGCAAGGATCCAGCAATACCGGTAAAGAGCACCCGGGTGGGCCGGGCCGTTGTGATCAAGTGAGCCGCTGTTGCAGCCGCCGCAACCTTGCCCCAGCGGGAGAACGCCAACGTGACGGGCAGTCCCTCAAGGCGGCCAGCAGCGACCTCGCGTCCGCCGCTTTGGATACGGCTCACGGGATTCAGCGCCGGAAGCAGGGCTTCGATTTCCTGTGGCATGGCACTTAGGATCAGCAGCATGTTCAATCCGCTATTCGTTTATAATTTAACATAATATACATTATGCGCACTTTATGATGGAGTGGCCACGGCGCCCACCGCCAACGGCACGGTCTCTGCTTTGCGTAACATAGCGTACCTACCGGAGAGTTCCCGTCTTGCGTCTTGTCGTTTACAACATCCGCTACGCCACCGGCACTGGACCGGCCTTCCATCTGCCGTTACCGGGCGCGGGGTATTTGCGCAGCTCACCGCGGGTTCTCGATGACATCACGCACTTCCTGAGGGCGCAGGACCCCGACATCGTCGGGCTTCTCGAGGTCGACAGCGGCTCGATGCGCAGCGGGCGGGTAAATCAGGCGCACTACATTGCCGACCGGATCGGTCACTACACCACCTACGAGTGCAAGTACGGCTCAGCCTCGCTCAACCAGTTGATGCCGGTCGTCCGCAAGCAAGGCAACGCCTTGCTCGCTGCA
>RGWK01000241.1 GCA_010029775.1 Gammaproteobacteria bacterium | reverse complement strand
CCGCAGATCGTGCTCGGCATCGATTTCGGCCTTCGGCGCATCGGCCTCGCCGTCGGCGACACCCTCACTCGCACCGCCCGTCCGCTCGCTGCACTCACCGTGGCGAACGCCGGCCAGATCGCTGACCCGGAATGGCTGCACCTTGAACGACTGATTCGCGAATGCGGTGCCAGCCAGATCGTGGTGGGCTGCCCCTATAATGTCGATGGGTCTGCTCACGGTATGACCGACGCCGCGCGCGCCTTCGCCCGCGAGTTGCAGCAGCGCGTGCCGCTGCCACTGCATCTGGAGGACGAACGGTATTCGTCGTTGGAGGCCACGCAGGCGCTGCGCGAGCGGCGCGAGAGTGGCCGGCAACGTGGTCGAATCGAGCGGAGCCAAATCGACAGTGCCGCAGCGGCGGTCATCCTTGAGCGATGGCTGACGCAGGCAACATGAGTTCCGCCAGGCCCAGTGTAGCGAACCTCATCAGGAGAGCGTCTTGACCCCCGCAACCAAACCGACCGAGCAGTTGCGCAGCGACGGATCGTTGCGGCACCTGCTGACGCTCGAGGGCCTGCCGCGCGCCACGCTGGAGTCGTTGCTTGAGCGCGCCGCGCGGTTCGTCGTGCCCCTCGGACACATGCCGCCACGCAACGCAGCCTTGCACGGCAAAACGGTGGCGATCATGTTCGCCGAACCGTCCACACGCACCCGCGTGTCCTTCGAGCTTGCGGCCCAGCGGCTCGGGGCCGACGTCATCAATATCGAGGTGCAGTTGTCCTCGCGCTTGAAGGGCGAGAGCGTGCTCGATACGGTGGCCACTCTGGAATCAATGCATGTCGATGCATTCATCCTGCGCGATGCCGACGCTGCGGTGCCCGATCTCGTGGCCGGTCATGTCGCCCCCCACGTGAGCGTCCTGTCCGGTGGTGCAGGCAGCCACGCCCATCCCACTCAGGGCCTGCTTGATGCCCTCACGGTGCGCCGTGCGAAAGGCCGCATCGAGGGACTGTCGATCGCCATCGTCGGTGACGTACGTCATTCGCGAGTGGCCCGCTCGGCCGCTCAGGCGTTTACCGTGCTTGGAGCCGGCGACGTGCGCATTGTTGCCCCCCCGGCGCTGATGCCGGATGCCGGTGAGTTTGCCGGCTGCACTCGCCACGACTCCCTCGCGGCTGGGATCGCCGGAGCAGACGTCGTGATGATGCTGCGCATCCAGAAGGAACGCATGGCTGCCGCAGCGATACCGGACGAGGCCCATTACTTTGCCGAGTGGGGCCTGACCCGCGAACGACTGCGGCACGCCGCGCCTGCTGCGATCGTCATGCATCCGCAGCCGATGAACCGCGGCGTGGAAATCGCCTCGGATGTGGCTGATGGCCCGCAGTCGGTGATTCGCGATCAGGTGCGCCATGGCGTTGCGGTGCGCATGGCCGTGCTCGAGACCGTTTTGCTCCGCGGAGACCCACCATGACCGTCACCCACCCGGCCCATCGCGGCAGCATTGCCCTCGAAGACGGACGCATCCTCGCGCACGAGCGTTTTCCCGGCGAGCAGTTCGTGCTGCGCATCGCCGCGCCAAAATGCGCCGCCCGCGCGGTGCCGGGCAGCTTCGCTCATCTGACCGTGGACGATGGCATCCCGATGCGTCGGCCGCTGTCGATCATGCGCGCCAATGCGAGCGAGGGCTGGATCGACATTCTGTACAAGATCGTGGGTCCCGGCCTCGCCGCTCTCGCGCGCCGTCAAACGGGTGAAACACTCTCGGTACTCGGGCCGATCGGTCAAGGATTCACGCTGCACGCCGAACGGCCGCGGCCGCTGTTGATCGGCGGCGGCGTCGGCATCCCCCCGATGGTGTTTCTCGCCGAAGCACTAACCCATGACACGCGCACGCCATGGAAGCCACTCGTCGTGATGGGCTCGGAGATTCCGTTCCCGTTTGCCACCCGACCATCGACCATCCTGGTGCCCGGCGTGCCGGACGGGGTGATCGCCGCCATGCCGCTGCTCGACGCCTGGGGCGTTCCAAGCCGCCTTGCCAGCCGCAGCGGATTTCCCGGCTGTTTCGATGGCTTCGTCACGGATCTCGCCGCCGAATGGCTGACTTCGCTCGACCCGGCGACGCGGACCGAGGTCGAAATCTTTGCCTGCGGCCCCACGCCCATGCTCGAAGCGGTCACGCGGCTCGCCGCGCGCTTCCAGCTGCCCTGCCAAGTGTCGCTGGAAGAGTACATGGCTTGTGCGGTAGGCGGTTGCGCCGGCTGTACGGTCAAGGTCAAGACGCCAACTGGCCCAGCCATGAAGCGCGTCTGCGTGGATGGACCGGTGTTCGACGGCTATAGCGTCTTCGATGTCTGAGACGGCGCAGGGTGCTGCCGCAAAGCGCCTGAGTGCCGTGCTGGAACGCATGGCTGGCGCCGCTCGACGCGCCGGGCGTGACCCCGCTGAATTGACGTTGGTTGCGGTCAGCAAGACACGACCGCCGGCCGACCTGCAGACCCTGATCGACTGCGGTCAGCAGCATTTCGGCGAGAACTACTTGCAGGAGGCTCTGCCCAAGATCGGGGCGCTGCAGCCACACCGGCTAACGTGGCATTTCATTGGTCAACTGCAGTCCAACAAGACCGCCCCCGTGGCCGAATACTTCGACTGGGTGCACACAGTCGATCGCCTGAAGCTGGTGCAGCGATTGGCGGCTCAAAGGCCCTTTCACGCGCCGCCGCTCAATGTTTGCGTGCAGGTCAAGCTTGGGGACGAACCAGGCAAGGGGGGCGCCACGGTGGGCGATCTTCCGGCCTTGCTCGAAGCGGTCGCCCGCCAGCCGCAACTACGCCTCCGCGGTCTGATGACCTTGCCGCCAGCGGAATCGGCGGAGGCGGACCAGCGGCGTTGGTTCGCAGCGCTTCGCGAAGTGTTTCAGCAGATGCAGCGGCAACACCCGGCGATGGATACCCTGTCGATGGGTATGAGCGGCGATCTTGAGGCGGCCATCCTGGAGGGAGCCACCATGATTCGTATCGGCACCGCTCTGTTCGGCGAACGTCTACAATCCCAGGCATGAGCGAGGTTGCCGCCGCACACGTCACGCCGCCGGATATCGGCCGAAGCATCGGTTTTCTGGGCGGCGGTCACATGGGCCGCGCGCTCGTGGCGGCGCTGCGCAGCGCGGGGGTCGCAGGCTCGCACATCATCGTGTTCGACACTCAAGCGGCAACTCGCGACGCTCTGCAACGCGACTTCGGTATCCGCGTTGCGGAGGACGCTTCGGCCCACATCGCCTCGATTGACCTGCTGGTGCTGGCGGTCAAACCGCAGGACATGGCCGCGGCCCTGAGCCCGCTTAAATCCTTGCTCGCCCGGCATCGCCCACTCGTCATTTCGGTAGCCGCTGGCCTTGGGACTCGACAACTCGCCGAACTCTGCGGCGATCAGGTTCCCCTCGTTCGGGCCATGCCCAATCGCCCTGCGCTGCTCGGCGCCGGAGCGACCGGAGCGTATGCCGATCCCACGGTAGAACCCGCGCACCGGCGGTGCGCCGAGGTCGTTCTAGGCGCGGCGGGCTGCGTGGTTTGGGTCGAGGACGAAGCGTTGATGGATGTCGTCACGGCAGTCTCAGGCAGTGGCCCAGCCTATTTCTTCCGTATGGCCGAGGCGCTCGCCGCGGCCGGTATCGCG
>RGWK01000025.1 GCA_010029775.1 Gammaproteobacteria bacterium | reverse complement strand
CCCTGACCAAAGATTCCCTGCGCAGCGACCGCGCCGTCATCGTACGTCCACCACTGGAAGCCGTAGCCACGACCGGGTGAGCCGATGTCCTTTTGTTTGACGATTGCCGAGGCAAACCAGTCGTCGGGCACGATCTGCTTGCCACCCACATTGCCGTTGGCGAGCACGAACAGACCAAAGCGGGCGTAATCGCGTGTCGCAGCCTGAATGCAGCAACCGGCGATCTCGTGCCCCGTTTTGCTTTGTAGCCAGGTGGCGTTGGCCTCCATGCCGGCGGGATGCCAGATTTTCGTCTGCAGGTATTGCGCGAGCGGCTGTTTCGTCGCCGAGGAGACGAGCACGCCGATCAGATTGGTCTCGCCGGTGTTGTAGTGCCACACTTCGCCGGGCGGATGTGCGCGCGGCAGTTTGCGCATGTAGCTGACCGTGGCATCCACGCCCTCGTCAGGAGTTGCGTTGTTGAATTTCGCGACATCGGCCGCCGGATCTTCGTAGTCCTCGTTCCATTTCACGCCCGAACTCATGGTCAGCAGCTGCCGAACCGTGACTGCATCGTAAGCCGAGCCGCGCAAATCCGGGATGTACTGGCTGACCTTGTCCTCGAGGCTGCCGATGTAGCCATCCTGGATGGCAGCGCCGACGAGGGTGGAGGTGAAGGACTTCGCGACCGAGAAACTCGTCCAACGACCCGCAGCATCGAAGCCAAGGCCATAACGCTCGAAACGCAGTTTGCCATCCTGCAGGATGACGAGACCCGCCGTGTTCTGCTGGGTCATGTAGGCCTCTACGCCAGGAATCTCGAGCGGCTGGCCTGTCGGCAACGGCAGTGGTTTAGGTGAAGCACTGATGGTGGAGGCTTTGGCGAGCAGTGGAAGCCGATCCATCGCGCGGAAGGCCGCTTCGCGTTGATCTTGTTTCCAGCTGAGCACATCCCGGTCGGTGGGTAATGCGGCGAGCAGTCCGCGGGTCTCCTTGTCGAGACTTGTAAACCACAGTCCGCCCGCAAGTACCGCGACGCCAAGCAGCGCCAGACCGACGTGTTTTTTACTCATGCTTGATACCCTCGATGGCAAGCAGCGTGTACTCGCCTGCACTGTGCCGCAGCGGGATTGCACGCTGGTAGGCCGGATCACGGTAAAACGTTTCGAGTGCCTGCATCGACGGGAAGCGCAGCAGCGTCACGTCGAGGTTGCCGAATTCGCCCTCGAGCAGTTCGATATCTTTGCGGCTGCCCACCGATACGAAGCTCGCACCGGCGGCGCGCACCAGCGGCCGTGCCATCTCCGCATACGGCTTGAGCTTTTCGCGATCTTTGATGTCACCGATCGACAACAGGTAGGCGGGCTTGCCTGCCGGCTTGTCGAGATCGCCCGGAATGCCTTTGAGTTTCACCACGTTGAAGTGACCCGCCCCGCGACGGATCTCGACGCTGCGGCGGTATTCTGGGCTCCACCAGAACTCGTTCGGCCCCTCGAGGCGGGGAAATTTGGCGAGCACCACCGACTGCGCTTTGAACTCGCCTTCGAGCACCGTGATGCCCCGGCCGAGGCCTCCCAGTGCGAGGTAGCTGCCGCCGAATTGGGCGTAGATGGGCGGCAGGGTGCGCGAGTAACGCCCCATGGCTACGGGATCGATGCTCGTGCCCATCACCAGCAGGTAGCCCGGGCGCGAGTTGCCCGGCTCACCCGCGGACTGTGCGACCGTCATGCTCGTCAGGCCGACGCTGGCGATGAGGCAGAGGATCAGACGGACGCGCATCCCCGTGGCTCCAGGGTAGGAAGTTTGACTCCTCTGCACGTTAGCACCATCCGCCGTGGGCATCATCCGTCATGGCCGGCAACCGGGTCATCGATACGCTAGGCTTGGGGCCATGAGCCTGAGTGACGAGCATCCGGTTGCCCGCTGGCACCGTATCCTGCGTGATCGCGATCTTGCGGCCTTGCACACGCTGCTCGATGAGCAGGCGGTGTTCCACTCGCCGGTGGTGCACACCCCTCAGCAGGGCCGCGCGCTGGTCGTCGGTTATCTCACGGCCGCGGCGGCTGTCCTCGCCACCCCATCGTTCCACTATGTCCGTCAGATCGTCGGACCGCAGGATGCACTGCTCGAATTCGTCACCGACCTGGATGGCGTGCAGGTCAACGGCATCGACTTGATCCGCTGGAACGAGGCCGGGCGCATCGTCGAGTTTAAGGTGATGGTGAGACCCTTGAAGGCCATGCAGGCTGTGCAGCGTTGCATGGCTGAGGCGCTGCAGCGCCTGTCGGCCGGGGGCGTGGCCTGAGCGTTGCCTGAGGGCGGAGGCCCGTCGGGCGGTTGACCCGGGCGGCCCCCGGGCGGGAACCGCCTCCCCTTGCTAGACTGCCTGTTTTGGCAGGGATCGCCCGTAGGATGGGCGTGTCCCGCAGTGGCTGGGGAACGCACATGGCCAACGACGACATTCTCAACTCGGGTGCGCTGCCGACGTGGCAGAAGGCGGCGGCCAAGTCTGCGCCCGAGGGCGATCTGGCCCGGCTCACCTGGCGTACGCCGGAAGGGCTCGAGGTCAAGCCGCTCTACACGGCGGCTGATCTGCAGGGGCTGCCCTACACCGACACCCTGCCAGGCTTCGCCCCGTTCCTGCGCGGTCCTCAGCCCACCATGTATGCGGTGCGGCCCTGGACCATCCGCCAGTACGCGGGGTTCTCCACCGCGGAAGCCTCCAACGCCTTCTATCGCAAGTCGCTCGCGGCCGGCGGTCAGGGCGTCTCGGTTGCCTTTGACCTTGCAACCCACCGCGGCTACGACAGCGACCACCCGCGCGTCACCGGCGACGTCGGCAAGGCCGGGGTAGCGATCGATTCGGTCGAGGACATGAAGATCCTGTTCGACGGCATTCCGCTCGACAAAGTCAGCGTGTCGATGACGATGAATGGCGCGGTGCTGCCGGTGCTTGCGGCTTATGTGGTGGCCGCCGAGGAACAGGGCGTTGCGCAGGATCAGCTCTCGGGCACCATCCAGAATGACATTCTCAAAGAATTCATGGTGCGCAACACCTATATCTATCCTCCTGAGCCCTCGATGCGCATCGTCGGCGACATCATCGAGTACACGGCACGACAGATGCCGAAGTTCAACTCGATTTCCATTTCTGGCTATCACATGCAGGAGGCGGGAGCGAATCAGGCGTTGGAGCTCGCCTTCACACTGGCTGATGGCAAGGAGTACGTGAAGACGGCGCTGGCCAAGGGACTCGATGTTGACGAGTTCGCCGGGCGCCTGAGCTTCTTCTGGGCGATCGGCATGAACTTCTATCTGGAGATCGCGAAGATGCGTGCTGCGCGTCTGCTCTGGTGGAAGATCATGAAGGGCTTTGGCGCCCAGAAGCCCAAGAGCCTGATGCTGCGCACGCACTGCCAGACCTCGGGCTGGAGTCTCACTGAACAGGATCCCTACAACAACGTCGTCCGCACCACGATCGAGGCGATGGCCGCGGTGTTCGGTGGCACCCAGAGCCTGCACACCAATTCCTTCGACGAGGCGATCGCGCTGCCGACGGAGTTCAGCGCACGTATTGCCCGTAACACCCAGCTGATCCTGCAAGAAGAGACGCACATCACGAGCGTCGTTGATCCTTGGGCTGGCAGCTACATGATGGAAAAGCTGACGCAGGACATGGCCGACGCCGCCTGGAAGATCATCGAAGAAGTCGATGCTATGGGTGGCATGACCCGCGCAGTCGAGAGCGGCTGGGCCAAGCTGCGCATCGAAGCCAGTGCAGCCGAGAAGCAAGCACGAATCGACTCAGGGCGCGATGTCATCGTCGGCGTCAATAAATTCAAGTTGGCCAAGGAAGATCTGGTCGAGATTCTAGAGATCGACAACGTTGCCGTGCGGGACAACCAGATCGCGCGGTTGCAGGCAGTTCGGGCGTCGCGCGATGCGGCACGGGTAAAACGGGCGCTGACAGCGCTGACCGAGGCTGCAAAAAATGGCACGGATAATCTTTTGGCCCTGTCCGTCGAGGCGATGCGTGCGCGTGCCACGGTCGGTGAGGTCAGTGATGCTCTCGAGCAGGTCTGGGGCAGGCACCGGGCGAATTCGCAGGAGGTGAGTGGCGTGTACGCGGGAGCCTACGAATCCGAGGAGAGCTGGACAGCCTTGCAATCAGACATTGCCGCGTTCGCCACCGAACACGGTCGCCGGCCGAGGGTGATGATCGCCAAGCTCGGCCAGGATGGTCACGATCGCGGCGCCAAGGTAGTCGCGAGCGCCTTCGCGGATCTCGGCTTCGATGTCGACGTCGGACCGCTGTTCCAAACGCCTGAGGAGTGTGCTCGGCAGGCGATCGAAAACGATGTGCATGCGGTGGGTGTGAGTACATTGGCGGCGGGGCACAAAACCCTCGTGCCCGCCATCGTTCGCGCACTGCGCGAGCAAGGTGCCAACGACATCATCGTCTTCGTGGGTGGCGTGATCCCGCAGCAGGACTACGCCTTTCTTTACGAAGCCGGTGTGAAGGGCATCTACGGTCCGGGTACGCCGATCCCGGACAGTGCACGCGACGTGCTCAATCAGATCAAGCGCGCCAGTGCCGCTGCCTGACGACGATCAATCATTGATTGCCGGGGTGCGCGCCGGCGATCGGCGGGCACTGGCCAAGGCCATCACCCTGCTGGAGTCGACCCGGCCCGAACACCGTCGGCGCGCCGATGCCGTGCTTGATGCCTTGTTGCCGCACGCGGGCGCTGCACTGCGGCTCGGCATCTCCGGGGTGCCAGGCGTTGGCAAATCGACCTTCATCGAGGCGCTCGGTATGTTTCTGCTTGCGCGCGGCCACAAGGTTGCCGTGCTTGCGGTCGATCCGTCCTCGGGCGTGTCGGGCGGCTCCATCCTTGGCGACAAGACACGCATGGAACAGCTGTCTGTGCAGGCGCACGCCTACATTCGCCCGAGCCCCTCGTCGGGCACCCTCGGCGGCGTGGCAGAGAAAACCCGTGAGGCGATGCTCGTTTGCGAGGCGGCGGGCTACGACGTCGTCATCGTCGAAACCGTCGGTGTCGGTCAATCCGAGACGACCGTGGCGGGCATGACCGACATGTTCGTGCTGCTGCAGTTGCCGAATGCCGGTGACGATCTGCAGGCCATGAAGAAGGGCATCATGGAGCTCGCGGATCTCGTGGTCATCAACAAGGCGGATCTCGATGAGGACGCAGCGCTGCGTGCCGAGGCGCAGATCACCGGCGCTCTGCGCGTGTTGCGCTTCACCGGCGCCCCGGGAACCCGTGACGAAGATCGATGGCAGACCCGCGTGATCCGCGGCAGTGCTCTGCGCGGCAGTGGTCTCGACAACTTCTGGGACTGCGTCGGCGAGTTTCGGCGCCTGCGCGAGCGCTCGGGCGAGTGGGCCGAGCGCCGCCGCCAGCAGTCACTGAAGTGGATGTGGGACGAGGTGCACGCGCGGCTCGTCGCCGATTTCAATGCCAGCGAGGCGGTTCGTCGCGCGCTGCCGCAGGCGCTGCAGGATGTGGCGAGTTCGCGTGTGGCGCCGTCTTCGGCCGCGCGCCGACTGCTCGATCTTTTCGAACACCCGACCGACCAGCCCGGATAAACGATTAGCCCAGATAGAAGGAATCAGGCCATGCACGACATCATCCACCAGCTCGAGAAGAAACGCGCGCAAGCCCGCCAGGGTGGCGGTGCCAAGCGTGTCGCCGCGCAGCACGCCAAGGGCAAGCTCACGGCACGCGAGCGCGTCGAACTGCTGCTCGACGAGGGCTCCTTCGAAGAATGGGACATGTTCGTCGAGCATCGGTGCAGCGACTTCGGCATGCAAGAGCAGAAGATCCCGGGTGACGGCGTGGTGACCGGGTGCGGATTCATCAACGGTCGGCTGGTGTTCGTCTTCAGTCAGGACTTCACGGTCTTCGGCGGGTCGCTCTCGGAAGCCCATGCACAAAAAATCTGCAAGATCATGGACACGGCGATGAAAGTCGGCGCTCCGGTGATCGGCATCAACGACTCGGGCGGTGCGCGTATTCAGGAGGGTGTTGCCTCACTCGGCGGTTATGCCGAAGTCTTTCAGCGCAACGTCACGGCGAGCGGAGTCGTGCCGCAGATCAGTCTGATCATGGGTCCTTGTGCCGGTGGTGCGGTGTACAGCCCGGCGCTGACGGACTTCATATTTATGGTGAAGGACAGTTCCTACATGTTCGTCACCGGTCCGGATGTGGTGAAAACGGTGACGCACGAAGAGGTCACCGCCGAGGATCTCGGTGGAGCGATCACGCATACGAGCCGCAGCGGCGTGGCGGATCTTGCCTTTGAGAACGATGTCGAGGCGATCCTGATGGTGCGCCGGTTCTTCAATTACCTGCCGCCGAACAATCGCGAGAAACCGCCGATACGCGAAGCGGGTGACCCGCCTGATCGCGACGACTATTCGCTCGATACGCTGGTGCCAGACAACCCGAACAAGCCCTACGACATGAAGGAGCTGATTTCGAAGATCGTCGACGACGGCGAGTTCTTCGAGCTGCAGCCCGACTACGCCAAGAACATCCTCATCGGCTTTGCGCGCATGGATGGACAGGTAGTGGGCATCGTCGCCAACCAGCCACTGGTGCTCGCGGGCTGTCTCGATATCAAGAGCAGCATCAAGGCCGCGCGGTTCGTGCGCTTCTGCGACGCCTTCGGCATTCCGGTCGTCACTTTTGTCGATGTGCCGGGCTTCATGCCGGGCACCTCGCAAGAATACGGTGGCATCATCAAGCACGGTGCCAAGCTGCTGTATGCCTACGCCGAGTGCACGGTGCCAAAGATCACCGTCATTACGCGCAAGGCCTACGGCGGCGCGTACGACGTTATGGCTTCCAAACACCTGCGTGGTGACGTCAACTTTGCTTGGCCCAACGCCGAGATTGCCGTGATGGGCGCCAAGGGTGCGGTGGAGATCATCTTCCGCGAAGAAAAAAGTGACCCCGCGAAGCTTGCAGCGCGCGAGGCGGAGTATCGCGAGAAGTTCGCCAACCCATTCATTGCCGGCGCGCGCGGTTACATCGACGATGTGATCATGCCGCATGGCACGCGGCGACGCGTCTGCCGTGCGTTGACGGTGCTGCGCGACAAGAAGCTCGAAGAGCCATGGCGCAAGCATGGCAACATCCCCCTTTGAGCGGCACCGCGGAGCACACCCACATGTTCAAGAAAATCCTTATCGCTAATCGCGGTGAAATTGCCTGTCGCGTTATCAAGACTGCGCGGCGCCTGGGTATCAAGACCGTTGCTGTCTATTCCGAGGCCGATCGCGATGCGCGTCATGTCGAGCTCGCCGACGAGGCCGTGCTGCTCGGGCCCGCGCCATCGCGCGAATCGTACCTCGTCGCCGACAAACTCATCGCAGCCTGCAAGCAAACAGGCGCCGAAGCGATCCATCCGGGCTACGGGTTCCTCTCTGAAAACGCCGCGTTCGCCAAGCGCGTTGAGGAGGAGGGCATCGTCTTCATCGGTCCCAAGCACCACTCGATCGCGGCGATGGGCGACAAGATTGCCTCGAAGGAATTGGCGGCCAAAGCCAAGGTCAACACCATTCCGGGTTATAACAACCCCATCGAGTCGGCTGAGCAGGCCGTCGGAATCGCCAAGAACATCGGATATCCGGTGATGATCAAGGCGAGCGCAGGCGGCGGTGGCAAAGGTCTACGCGTGGCCTGGAACGACAAGGAAGCGCTCGAGGGCTTCACGTCGTGCCGCAACGAGGCCCGCAACAGTTTCGGTGACGATCGCGTGTTCATCGAGAAGTTCGTTGAGGAACCGCGGCATATCGAAATCCAGGTGCTCGGCGACTCGCACGGCAACTGCGTGTATCTGTGGGAGCGCGAATGCTCGATCCAGCGCCGACATCAGAAGGTCATCGAAGAAGCACCCAGCCCCTTCCTTGACGAGAAGACGCGCAAGGCCATGGGCGAGCAGGCCGTGGCGCTGGCGCGTGCCGTGGATTACCAAAGCGCCGGTACTGTGGAGTTCGTGGTCGGCAAGGACAAGGGCTTCTATTTCCTTGAGATGAACACCCGCCTGCAGGTGGAGCACCCGGTCACCGAGTGCATCACGGGACTCGATCTCGTCGAACAGATGATCCGCGTTGCAGCCGGGGAGAAACTCGCGTTCCGTCAGCAGGACATCGCGCGCAACGGCTGGGCGATCGAGTGTCGCATCAACGCCGAGGACCCGTTCCGCAACTTCCTGCCCTCGACCGGACGACTGGTGAAGTATCGGCCGCCGAATCAGAGCATGGAGGCGTCACAGCCGGTGCCGCCCGAGGGGGGAGTGCGGGTCGACACGGGCGTCTACGAGGGCGGCGAAATCCCGATGTTCTACGACTCGATGATCGCTAAGCTCATCGTGCACGGCAAAGATCGCAACGAGGCGATTGGTCGCATGCGCGAGGCGCTCAACGGCTTCGTCATTCGCGGGATCTCGAGCAACATCCCGTTCCAGGCGGCCTTGCTCGCGCATCCGCGATTTGTGGCCGGCGACTTCAACACCGGTTTCATCGCCGAGCAGTATCCCAAGGGCTTCTCGAGTTCGGCGGTGCCGCACGATCAGCCGGGATTCCTGTTGTCGCTGGCAGCGGTATCGCACCGCCGCTCGCGCGAGCGTGCCGCGACACTCACCGGTCAGCGTCGGCATCGCGAAGTACGGATCCGCGAGGATTTCGTGATCGTACTGACCGAGATCGGCTCGATGTTCCACGTCACGCTCGCTGGCAAGACGCATGAGGTGGCGTTCGAGGACAACCTGCGCGATATCGCGGTGCATGGCCACTTCGACGGCGAAGCGTTCTGCGCGCAGATCGAGCGTGTCGGTCTCGGCTATCGTATTTCCCACAACGGGTCGTCGTTGTTCGCGCGCGTCTACAACCCGCGTGCCGCGGAACTCGAAGCGCTGATGCCCTTCAAGGCGCCGCCCGATCTGTCGAAGGTGCTGATCTCGCCGATGCCCGGGCTGCTCGTCGATGTGGCCGTGCAGCCGGGTCAGACCGTGCGAGCCGGGGAGCGGCTCGCGGCGATCGAGGCGATGAAAATGGAGAACATCCTCTTCGCCACCCAGGATTGCGTGGTCTCCGAGGTGCTCGCCAAGAAGGGTGACAGCCTCGCCGTCGATCAGGTGATCATTCGGTTTCAGTGAGTGATGACCATGTCTGCCGCACGACCGTTCCGCATTCTCGGTATCCAGCAAATCGCCATCGGAGGCGAGGACAAGCAGCGCCTGCGACGATTGTGGGTCGACATGCTGGGTCTCGAGGTGACGGGTAACTTCGTGAGCGAGCGTGAGAACGTCGACGAGGACATCTGTGCGATGGGTCGCGGTGCGATGCGCGTCGAAGTCGATCTGATGCAGCCGCTCGATGCAACGAAAAAACCGGCGGTACACGCGACACCGCTCAATCACGTGGGTCTGTGGGTCGACGATCTGCCGGCGGCGGTGACGTGGCTGACTGCACAGGGTGTGCGCTTCGCCCCGGGCGGCATCCGCAAGGGAGCGGCTGGATACGACATCTGCTTCCTGCACCCGAAGGGCAACGAGGAGTTTCCCATCGGTGGCGAAGGTGTGCTGGTGGAGCTCGTGCAGGCACCGCCCGAGGTGATCGCCGCGCTCGGCGCTTGAACGCTATCGGCGCGCGATCGGTTGCAGCGCGACGAGAATCGTCTCTGGCCCCCCGTGCACGCCGATGGCGGGACCCATCTCCGTAAATACGATCGATTCGATGCTGTCGGCTGGCAGCCTGCGCTGCAGCTCCTCGGCAACGAAGTGGCCATCGGCAGGGGTCAACCCGCAGCCAATCAGGATGCGCAGTTGCTCTCGGCCAGCATCGAAAGGCATGTTCTTCACGACGAACTTCGCGAAGCGCTCGCGCAGCCGATGCGGCCCGAACAGGCCACCGCCAGCCGCCACGCGACCGTCGGGATACGTGCGCAGGATCACGGTCAGTCGCAACCACCGCGCGATCTTGCCGACGATGGCGGGTACGCGACCACCCCGCACGCCGAAGCGCACGTCCTTGAGCATCGCAAAGGTTCGCGTCCGCAGGACTGCCTCGCGCGCCACCCGCTCGACGGTTGCCATGTCGGCCCCTCGCGCAGCCGCCTCCGCAGCGGCAAGCACGACGAGACCTTCGCCGGTCGAGGCATTCAGACTGTCGATCACGGTGTTGATCGAGACGATGCCCTGGTAGTGCGAGGCGAGAAATTCGAAGGTGCGGCGGAAGTCACCGGGTGGTGGCTGCGAGGTCTTCGGATGGACCGGATTAACCAGCAATTCACGGTAGAACTCCGCGGGCGTCATGCTCACTTTGTCTAGGTAGGAGCGATTGCCGAAATGGATACGCGCCGGCACGACGTGAATGCCGAGGCGTTCGATCAACTCTTCCGGCAAATCTGCACCGGAGTCGGTCGTTACGGCGATCTGTCGTTGCGCCTGATGATGGGCTGCGCTTTGTTGCATGCGCATGTCGTCCGCTTTCTGCGCGGAGACCGTGCCGAAGCTGCCGGCGATGCGAAACACCTCGTCCGGTTCGTCGACGTGCACGTGGATACGAGCCTTGCGCTTGCTGCCGCTGACCACGAGACTTGCGCCGAGTGGGGCGAGGGTTTCGCGCAGCTGCCGCAGATCGATGCTCTGCTCTGCCGGTGCGGCCACAAGACATTCGGTGCAAAAACGAAAATCCTGATCGGCCGACGGCGCCGCGCTGCCGATCATCACTTCCTCGCCGGCATGCACCGGAGCGACGGTCTTCGCCATTTCTCCGGTATCGAGAAATCGGGTCATACCCTCGAGTACTTCGACGAAGCCGAGTGCGCCGGCATCAACCACGTTGGCAGCGCGCAATTCTTCGAGTTGCCCGGCGGTTGCGACATCGCATCGCGCGCGTAGTTCGCGCCGTTGGTGACGGCTGTAACGAATTCACTGACGCTGACGCGCGCTAAGTGGCCAGCGCCGTCGCCGAGTCCGAGCAGGAATTGCGCCAGTATCGCCCCCGAATTGCCGCGCGCACCATCGAGTGCAGCATCAGCCGCACGCACGAGCAGACTGCCGGCGTGTGGCTCAGGTTGCCGGTCGAGAGCTCCCAGTACGGCAGACAGCGTCATCGACATGTTGGTGCCGGTGTCGCCGTCGGGTACGGGGAATACGTTGATCTTGTTGATGTGGTCGGTTTTTTCGAATAAGCGATAGATGCCCGCGCGCAGCATGTCGGCGAGGGCGAGACCATCGAGTTCGGCGACCGGGGTGAGGGATGGGCTCATCGTGCGTCGATCAGTACGTCAATTGATGGACAGCATGAAGGAGTTTCCGCCCGCGCTCAGCAATACGCCATCGGGCAGGATCTGCTCGACGCGCAGGCCCTCACGACTCACTTCGCCTTCACGCAATCGCTGCCCGTTGAGCAGCACGAAGCGTAGCGCCGGTGTGGCGTCGTAGACATGCATATTAAGGTTGGCCTCGGGGATTGCGGCCCCTGAAGCCAGCAGATCGTCGCGAGTTGGCAGGGACGGCGTTTCTTCGGCGCGTACCGCAGCCGGTGCGGTGGACACGAGGGGCGCTTGCGGTGTCGAGCGCGAAGCGGTCGGGGCTGCGGAACGCGGTGTGACTGACGCAGGTGTTGCGGTCGAGCGGGCGGGCTCGATTGGCGTCGGTGCAGCGGCTACCGGGACGCCGCCGGTCGGCGTGGTAGTCGCCTCAGGCTGCATCGCCGTTGCACTCGAGGCAGGCTCGCCCGGTCGCCACAGCGCGTAGCCGAGAATGAGCAGATTGAGCACGAGCAGCACGATCAGCGCGATGCCCCAGCGCGGCAGACCCTGACGCCTGACGGCTGCCGCCTGGGCATCGAAGATCGCCGGATGATCCTGCCGCAGTCGCGAGTTCTCCGACTTTTTCAGCGCATCGAGAATGAAGGACATGGCGCCGAAGTATTGCACGCCCGGGGCCGTGGGCGGCATAGTCCCGTGCATCGTGCAGATTTTCCGGCACCAGTGGCAGCCTTGCGCGTTGCCCCCCTCAGGCGGGGTTTCAGCGGCGGCGTTGCGGCAGGATGAACTGCATCTTTGGTGTGCCGACCTCGACGAGCCTGGTGGCGAAGTTGCGAGCGATGAGTTGCTCGACGAGAGCGAGCGCCAGAGAGCCGCTGCCATTGCCGATTCCGTCATGCGAACCCGCTTTCGTCGATCGAGGGTGTGGTTGCGGCGGATTCTCGCAAGCTATACGCACGACTCACCGGAGGCGCTGCAATTCGACATCACCTCCCATGGCAAGCCGGGTTTGCGCTCGCAGTCGCCGCAAGACCCTGGCCTGTATTTCAATATGAGCCACAGCCGCTCGGCATGGTTGCTGGCCGTTGCGAGGGCCGATCCGCTCGGTGTCGATCTCGAGGTGCCGCGCGAGGTCACGGGTGCCGCGCGGCTGGCTGAGCGGGTATTCACGCCCGAGGAGCGCGAGGCGCTCGCCGAGGCCAGCGCTGCGTCGGCCGCGCAGCGCGATGCAGTATTCCTCGCCTGTTGGACCCGCAAGGAAGCGGCGCTGAAGGCGCTCGGCGATGGTTTCTCCCTCGGTGCGGCAAGCCTGCACGTCGGCGCCGTGGCGGACGAGGCCCTTCGCAGCCACCCCCGGCATCCTTCGCGTACCTTCCGCCTGAGCATGCTCGAGCTGCCGTGGCCGGGGCAGGGTGCCTGTGCCCACGCCCCCGAGATTCAACGCATCGAGTGCCGTTGGCTTGTCGGATGACGGAGTGGCCGGATGACGGAGTGGTTTGAGGCCTTGCGCTGGTCTCGTCCCGATATTGCCGCGGGCGAGTATTGGCGTCTGCTCACCGGGCATCTCGTGCACCTCGATGCCGGTCATGCACTGATGAACGCCCTTGGCGCGGTGGTGGTATGGACCGTGTTCCGTCGCGATCTGCCCTGGCAGGTTTGGGCGTGGGTGGCGGCTGGCGGTGTATTGGGGGTGGATCTCGGCTTGTGGTTCGGCACCGATCTCGATTGGTATGTCGGCGCATCGGGCGTACTGCATGCCTTTGCAGCGGCCGGCATTCTGCAGTCGTTGTGGATGGGTACGCTGCTGCCATGGTTTGTGGCGGCGCTCGGCATCGCAAAGCTGGTCTATGAGCAAATCTTTGGCGCTATGCCTTGGGGCCCGAGCTCGAGCGCGGTCGTTACGGAGGCCCACCTCTTCGGTGCGCTCGCTGGAGTGTTGGTGGTTCTGATCTGGCGCGCGATGCGCCTCACCCCTGTCGTCGACGACTGAGCGAGCTTGCGCGCGTGACCGAGGCAGTGCCGAACTTGCCGCGGATTGCATCGAGTGTGGCGTCGAGCTTGCGTTGCGGCACAGCGTCAACATGTGCAAACAGATCTGGCTGCACCTCCGTGTCGAGTGCGCTGGCAGATACGCCGAGTAGCCGCAGCCGTGCCCGCGGCTCGTGAGAGAGCCACTCGTCAAGCAGTTGGCGTGCCGCCCGACCGATGGTGGCGCTGTCCTGCGTTGCGGGAGCGAGCGTGAGCTGGCGCGTCACGGTGCGAAAATCGTGTTGTCGTATCTTGATACCGATGCAGGTCGCGCGCAGCGCCTTGTTGCGCAGGCGTGCAGCCACCTGATCGGCGAGTGCCACCAGTTCGGCGTGCATGGCACCGTGGTCGGCCAAATCGGTGGCGAAGGTGCGCTCATTGCTGACCGATTTTTCCTCGCGCTCAGCGATGACGGGCCGATCGTCGATGCCGGCGGCGCGTTCGCGCGCCGAGTGTGGTCAGTCCTGCGGCGTGCACCTGTTCGCCTTTCTTGCGGCCTAAGCCCGGCAGACGACGCACGGGCAGCGGATCGAGCACGGTCTGCAGCGTCTCGGCGGTGACCACGGTCAGGCCGTCGGGTTTGTCGAGATCGGAGGCGATCTTCGCCACGAGCTTGTTGCCCGCGACGCCGACCGAGGCGGTCAAGGCGGTTTCGATCGCGATGCGTTGCTTGATGTCGCGAGCGATGTGCAGCGGATCGCCCTTCAGGCCGAGGCTCGCCGTCACATCGAGATAAGCCTCATCGAGTGACAAGCCTTCGACGAGTGGGGTGTAGTCGTTGAATATTGCGAACACCTGAGCCGAGACCTCGGCGTAACGGCGCATTCGCGGGCGTACGCAGATCGCGTGTGGGCATAGAGTGAGGGCGCGTCGGATAGGCATGGCGGAGCGCACGCCAAACTTGCGCACTTCGTAGCTGGCTGCAGCTACCACACCGCGGCCGCTTGTCCCGCCCACGATCACGGGTTTGCCGCGCAGTTCGGGATTGTCGCGCTGCTCGACCGAGGCGTAGAACGCATCCATGTCGACATGCAGGATGCTGCGCGGGCTATTCATCCCTGCGGCGCGCTCAGGTCTCGAGCAGTGACACGACGCCTGTCAGGGTCAGAACCAGGACGGCGAGTATCAAGTACAGAAAGCCAAGCTCCAAGAACTTCGCGAGCGTCAGCCAACGGCCATTACCGTAGAAGACCCGCATTCCCCTCCAGCAGTACCACACGATGTACAGCAGGCTCGCGAGCGTCAGCGGGCCCGACAGCGCGGGCAGCACGAGACCCACGAGTTGCATGAGGATGCTGACGAGAAAGATGGCCGTATGGTTACCGAGCAGATAGACCAGATGCTCGGCATAGAGCCGTCGCGGCCAAAGATAGAACGGCAGCATCACCACCGCGAATAGCGGCAGTAGCACGAACATGGCCTTTGGCAGGTTCCGCAGGAATGCCGCGCCAAGCGCCGCCCCGCCCTCGGTCAGAGCTTTGGTACAACCCGCCAGCAATCGCGGCGTGAGCTGCTGCTGCAGCGGACCCTCGTACTCGAGTTTTTGGCACATCATGTCGACGGTTGCACGATCCTTGTTCGGCCGCGTGAGACTGACGCCCTCGACGGTGAGATTGGCGTTGGAGTCGACGTTGGTCACGTTGTTACCGATGCCGAGCAACAAGAAGAACACGACGCTGACTACGAGATACAGGCGGATAGGCGGCAGATAACGGGCTCGACGGCCGTCGAAGAACTCGACGGCCAGCAGCCCGGGCTTTGAAAGCAGCTTCCACAGCGTGATCCACAGTCTTGAATCGGCGTGACTCAAGGACTCCGCCGTTTCGGCGATGAAGTGCCCGACGGTGTGGCGGTGCGGATCGTGCTTCTGACCACAGAGCGCGCAATACGGCCCCTGCAACGCCGCTCCGCAGTTCAGACAGTTCATCGGTTACCGCTAGAGCGTGGCTTCGAGCACGGCATCCGGGGCAATTTGTACGTTGACCCGGAGCGAAGCTGCGCCATGGGTGCCGAGTTCGTGCGTGGCGAAATCATCGACGTGGATGAGTTCCATCACCTTGCGATCGTAGCCGCGCAACCACGCCGCCTCCTCGGCGCTGAGCACACCGATGCGCTCGGCCTCGTCGATCTGCCCGGGCAGATC
>RGWK01000240.1 GCA_010029775.1 Gammaproteobacteria bacterium | reverse complement strand
AGGTCACGGAGACCACGTTGCCGAGTGTGTCGGCAACCGAAAAGTGGGTCGTGCTTGGGCTTTCGTAGGCGAACGGGTCCCCCGGGCCGATGCGGTCGTTCGAGCTGGCCCGCCGCTTGTTGATGAGCTTGGCGCGCCGTGCAGCGTACTCCTTCGATGTGATGCCGCGCAGCGGCACTTCGGCGAATCCGGTATCGCCAAGATGGGCTACGCGGTCGCGATGCCCAAGTCGCATGGTTTCAGCGAGCAGGTGCAGACTCTCTGCGGATCCCGCACCGGACTTTTGTAAATCGAAATTCTCGAGGATGTTGAGCATCAATAGCAGCGATGCGCCGCCGCTTGCCGGGGGCGGCGTGTACACGGTGACACCTCGATAAGTACCGACCAGCGGGTCACGTTCGATGGCTCGGTACGCTGCGAGATCGTCGCGGGTGATCAGGCCACCGTTTCGGCGCATATCGGTCTCGATCCGGGTAGCGACTTCGCCGCGGTAGAACGCGTCAGCACCGCCGTTGGCGACTTGCTCCAGAGTCCAGGCGAGATCAGGCTGCTGCAGCCGTTCGCCTGCTTTGTAGCCGCTGCCATCCGCTTTGAAAAAGGTCTGTTTGGCTGCCGTGCTCGCACCGAGTCTCTTGCGACCCCAGCCGAAGACGAACGCCTCGTCCGCCGAAAGCGTCATACCGTCGCGTGCGAGGCGAACGGCGGGAGACACCAAATCCGCCCACGGCTTTCGGCCGTATTTCTGGTGCGCCATCCACAGGCCCGCCACGGTCCCTGGAACCGCGGCAGCCCGATAACCCACCGATGCCTCCGGGCGTTCCTTGCCATTGTCATCGACGAATTGGTCGAGCGTCGCCGAACTCGGCGCCACGCTCCTGAAGTCGATGACCCGAACTTGACGTTGCTCCGCGAGGTATACGGTCATGAAGCCGTCGCCCCCGATGTTTCCCGCACGTGGCAAGGTGACCGCGAGGGCAAACCCCACGGCTATGGCGGCGTCAATGGCATTGCCACCGTCGGCGAGCACCCGAGCGCCGATCGCGCTCGCCATCTCGTTCTGACTGACCACCATGCCGTTGAGCCCAACCTTGGGCGAATGAATGCTTGGGTACTCGAGCAGCGATTGCTGGGCGTGGACGGGTAGGGCGCCAAGCAGCGCCAGCAAGACCCCCGACAGCAGAGCACCGGTCACCCGCTTCATGCGCACGACTTGTCCGGACATTTCTCATATACCTCTCGCATGGGGCCGCCATGATAAACTCCCACCCAGACAGGGAGGTCGAAATGTTTTCGAAGAACAATACGTTGCTGCTTTCAATGCTCACCACGGCGCTTTCCGGCGTGGTGACTGCCCAAAACAACGCTCCGGCTACGGATCCTGCCGAGGAACTGCAGGAGATCGTGATCGTCGGATCGCAGATCAAAGGCACCAAGATCACCGATGTACTGCCGGTCACGGTGCTCGATAAGGAAGACATCATCGCCACCGCAGCGGTGTCGGGCGATGAACTGTTTCGATCGATCCCGCAAGCAGGCGACGTCCAGTTTCAGGAGGCTCGAACCACCGGCAACCTGAATGATGCACGCGGTGATACCTCGTCAATCAACCTGCGCAACCTTGGTACCGGCAACACGCTGATGTTGCTCAATGGCCGGCGCGTCGTGCCGGCGCCTGGAACCCAGACCGAGAACTTCGTGCCGGTGCAGACGGCCAACACCAACGCGTTCCCAGTCGCGGGCGTCAAGCGCGTGGAAGTGCTGCGCGACGGCGCTGCGGCGATTTACGGAACCGACGCGGTCGCGGGCGTCGTCAATACGGTGCTTGAGACCGATTACGAGGGAGTGCGCCTCGAGGCGCAATACGGCGGGTCCGAGGGAACCAACCATCGCGAGACTACGGTCAACGTTAAGGCCGGAACACGCTTCGATAACGGAACTCGAGTGATGTTCTTCGGCGGCTACACCGCACGCGACCCTTTGTTCGCCCGCGAGCGTGACTACGCGGCGAGCGAAGATCACCGCGCCAAAGTCGCTGACACTCCGTGGGCAGGCGATACGGCGTTTGACAATCGCAGCACCTCGTCGCCGTGGGGATCCTTCACGGTCATTCCTGCCACGGTTGCCGTCCGTCAGGGAACGACCGCGCTGACGACGTCAGGCGTGTTCCGCGTCGAGCCGACCTCCAACACCGCCGCGGGTTGCAGCAGCACCGTTTACAACGGCAATCTTTGCTTGCGCGCCGGAACGATCACCGGCGCGGTCGATCGTGAACTGCGGTACGACGAGAATATCGATCGCACTCTCAAAGGCGACCTTGATCGCTACAACGCGTTTGCCACGATCAGCCGCAACCTTGGTGAGGTGGAGGTCTTTGGCGAAGCGGGTGTCTACCACGCGGTGTTTGAAGGCTTGCGTGAGCAGTCCGCGCCACTCGCGAGCGCCGTCATTTCCGTACCGGCCTCGAACTACTACAACCCGTTCGGGCCGACCACCTTTAACGGCGTGGCCAATCCGAATCGCCTGCCGAATCTCGTCAACGTACCCACCACGGGGCTGCCGCTGCGTATCACGACCTATCGTCCGGTCGATACCGGTCCGCGCGTCTACGAGGTCACAGACGACAGTTATCGGCTGCTGGCCGGCGTGCGGGGCGAGAAGTTCGGCTTCGACTGGGAGTCCGCTATCGTTCACTCTTGGGCGAAGACCGACGATTTCACCAAGAACGCGGTCAGCAACACGCTCTTCCAGCAAGCGTTGGCCAAGTCGACCCCGGATGCCTACAACCCCTTCAACGGTGGCAACCAGGATCGTTACTCGGCTCCGGATTCCACCCTGAGTGACCGCGCGACGATTGCCGGGTTTCTGGTGGGCGTTAATCGCATCAGCGAGACGAGCCTCACTTTATGGGATCTCAAGGCCTCCAAGGGCGACCTCGCCAAGCTTCCCGGAGGTGATGTCGGTATCGCCGGCGGTGTGGAAGTCCGTCGCGAAAGCTATGTGGATAATCGCGACGCGCGTCTTGACGGCACCATTAAGTACACCGACGTCGTCTCGGGCATCACTTACGGAACAGACGTGATGGGTGCAAGCCCGTCTCCCGATGTCCGCGCTCATCGCTCGATCGTCTCAGCCCATCTCGAATTCGCGGTGCCGCTGGTGTCCGCCGACATGGCGATCCCACTCGTCAAGTCGATGGACATGCAGCTCGCAGCGCGGACCGAGCGCTATTCGGACTTTGGCGATGTCACCAAGCCGAAGATTGCGCTGAACTGGTCGCTCACCGATTGGCTGGCGTTGCGAGGTTCTGTATCCCAGGCGTTCCGCGCTCCGAACCTGCCGCAGTTCTACAGTGCGGGAACACAGGTGTCGAACACTCGAACCGACTACTCGTTCTGCCGGCTCAACGTCGTGACGTGTTCGGGTGCGAGCACGATCGAGGTTAGAGCAGGTAATCGCGGGCTCGGCCCCGAGGAAGCAGACAACGTTTCGGCCGGTATCGTCTTTCAGCCCACCTTCCTCCCCGAGGCGTTCGGCAAGGCCACTTTGACCGTCGACTACTGGTCTATCAAGGAGACCGAGGTCATTGGTATCGAAGGCGCGCAAGTTCAGCTTCTGTACGACTACCTGCTGCGTCTCGATGGGCAAAGCAATCCCAACATCGTGCGTGATGCACCGGTGGGCGCCAACAA
>RGWK01000239.1 GCA_010029775.1 Gammaproteobacteria bacterium | reverse complement strand
GCTGCCGACCTACGACTCCGCCATGCAGAGCCGATTCGAGGCGGCGCGCGCGCGCGGCAAGGTACTGCGTTATGTCGGGCGGCTGACTGCAGAGGGCAGCGCGACGGTGGGCGTCGTGGAGTTGGATGCGCGTCATCCCTTTGCCAACATCGCCCTCACAGATAACGTGGTGCGCTTCGCGACGAGTCGCTACAACAACAATCCGATGATCGTGCAGGGCCCGGGAGCCGGTCCTGAAGTGACCGCGGGCGGAATCTTTGCCGATCTGCTGCGTCTGTCGGCTTACCTCGGAGCGCGTCTGTGAGCAGCATGAAACAGGTACG
The DNA here is from genome assembly GCA_010029775.1 of Gammaproteobacteria bacterium. Classification (GTDB taxonomy): domain Bacteria; phylum Pseudomonadota; class Gammaproteobacteria; order Steroidobacterales; family Steroidobacteraceae; genus UBA964. The sequence continues at coordinate 3,398 of RGWK01000239.1, read as the reverse complement.
GGAGAGAGCGACGGCCTTCGCGCCCGGGTCGGTGGGCAACGTCGGTATCGGATTCGATATTCTGGGATTCGCCGTTGATGCCGTGGGCGATCGCATCACGGTGTCGCGCTCGGCGCAGCCGGGCGTGCGGATCACCGGCTGCTCGGGCATCGTGGGTGACCTGCCGCTCGAACCCGAGAAGAACACGGCCGGTCGCGCCTTGATGGCGCTCAATGTGGCCGCGAAACCCTCGTTCGGGTTCGACATGCACATCGAGAAGGGCATTCCGCTGGGTTCCGGGCTCGGTGGCTCGGCAGCCTCGGCGGTGGGCGCGGTCGTCGCCGGCAATGCGTTGCTCGAGCAGCCCTTCAGTAAACTCGAGCTGCTGAAGTTCGCCATGCAGGGTGAGGCGGTCGCGAGCGGCTCGCTGCACGTGGACAACATCGCCCCGTCGCTGTTCGGCGGGCTCGTGCTGACCGTCGGCATCGACAATCCGCGCGTGAAGCGCATCCCGGTGCCGAGGGGCATTGCTGCGGTGATCACCCATCCGCATATGTTCCTCTCGACCAAGCAGGCGCGAGCGATCCTCAAGCGCGAGGTTGCCATGGCGGACTTCGTCTGGCAGACCGCCAATCTCGCCGGGTTCATCTCCGGCTGCTACACCGATGATTTGGAGTTGATTCGCGAGGGTCTCAACGACGTGGTCATCGAACCGCAACGCCGGCAGTTGATTCCCGGTTTCTCGGCGGTGCGAGCGGCTGCCTTGCAGGCGGGTGCGCTCGGCTGTTCGATTTCGGGTGCGGGGCCCACCATGTTTGCGTGGGTACTCGCCGACCAAGCGGAAGCCGTCCGGGAGAGCATGGTGGCCGAGTTTGCGCGCAACGGCGTCGAGACTGACCACTGGATCGTTGCCGTGGAGTCCGACGGCGCTCGTATCGTCGACTGAGGCAACGAAGATGGACTTTCACAGCACGCGCGGGGCGCCCGAGCGTATCGATTTCTCGACGGCGTTGTTGCGCGGTCTCGCGCCGGACGGCGGCTTGTACATCCCGCAGCAGTGGCCGCGTCACACTGCCGAGCAGTTTCCGCACGACCTGTCGCTGCCCGCGGTGGGTCGGCAACTCGTGGCGCCGTTCGCTGCTGGCGATCGTCTTGAAAGCAGCGTGCCCGATATTGTCACCGAGGCGTTCAGTTTTCCGGCGCCGGTGGTGCCGGTGCGGGGCACAGCAGCCGGAGAGAATCTCTCGGTGCTGGAACTATTTCATGGTCCGACCGCTGCGTTCAAGGATTTCGGGGCAAGGTTTTTAGCGGCTTGTTTCCAGCGGCTGCGCACGCCCGGGGAGCCGGTGCTGAACATTCTCGTCGCCACGTCAGGCGACACCGGCGGCGCCGTGGCGGCTGCGTTCCATCGCCGCCCCGGAATGGCCGTGACCGTGCTTTACCCCAAGGGGCTCGTCTCGCCCACGCAGGAACGGCAGCTGACATGCTGGGGCGACAACGTCCGCAGTTTTGCAGTGCGCGGCACCTTCGACGACTGCCAGCGCATGGTGAAGGAGGCGTTCGTCGATCCGGTACTGCGTGCGCGACAAAACCTGTCTTCGGCCAACAGTATCAATCTCGGTCGGCTCTTGCCGCAGGCGGTCTACTACGCGGCGAGTTCGATCGCGCACTGGCGAGTCCGTGCAGAGCGGCTGAACTTCATCATCCCGAGCGGCAACCTCGGCAATGCCGTCGCCTGCATCTGGGCGCGGCACATGGGCTTGCCCATCGGCGAGGTGATACTCGCCCACAACGCGAACGCGACGGTCCCCGAATTCCTGCAAAGCGGTGATTGGCGACCGCGCGCCTCGCGCGCAACGCTGGCCTCTGCGATGGATGTGGGCAATCCCTCGAACATGGAACGTTTGCGGCACCTGTTGCCGGAACTTGCCGACTTGCGCCGGGCTGTCACCGCGGTGAGCATCGAGGATGACGCCATCAGTGCGCGCATTCGCGCAGACCGTGCGGTATTCGGTCAGATTTGGTGTCCGCACACGGCGGTGGGCGCTGAGGCCTGGGCGCGGTTGCCACGTGAGGTCCGTCGAGAGCGCAGCTGGTGCGTGGTGGCGACGGCCTCGCCGGCAAAGTTTCCGGAGATCGTCGAGCCGTTGATCGGCGAGTCGGTGCCCGTGCCGCCGGCGCTCGCTGATTTGCTGGGTCGTCCCACCCACGTCGAATCGCTTGAGCCCACCCTCGAGGCACTGCGTGCAGCGCTCGCATGAGAAGTCTGCTCGAGCAACCCTGGTGGCTGGCATTTCTGGCAGTAGCGCTCGGCGTGCTCGTGGGGCTCGCGGGCACCTGGGGGTGGCGGACCTACCGCGCCTACCGCGAGCGACAGCGTCGTGCGGCCCGTTTGCATCGCATTTCGCTCGCGTTGGTCCGAGATGTATTTCTGCCGGATGGCACCGGCAGCGGGCTGCACGTTGATTATCTGCTGCTGACCACTCGAGGACTGGTGATCCTCGATCTGCGCGATGTGGTCGGCAACGTCTTTGGTTCCGATTCGATGACCGAGTGGACGGTGATGACCGGCTCGCGCCGCTTCACATTCGCCAATCCGCAGGGCGCGATGTACGACCGGTTGGCCGCGCTGCGTGCGATTGCCGGTGAAGTGCCCGTAGACGGACGCATCGTCTTCGGCCCGCAGTCGTTGTTTCCGAAAGGCATGCCGCGCATGACGCTGCGCGAAGAGTCGTTGGAAGCCGAGTTCCCCCAAGGCGATCGCGCCGCCGCCGAGCGCATGGTCGAGCCTTGGCGGGAGGTCTGGGCGACGCTCAGTTCGAGTTTGCCGCCGAGCTCGTTTCCCAAGCGAAACTGAAGAACTCGCGCGCCGTCGCCGTGGTGTGCGCGGCGAGATCCTCGAGGGTTTCATTGCGCGCTGCTGCGATCACCGTGGCGATATGCGGCAGATACATGGGCTCGTTTCGACGCGAGAGGGGTTTGGGCTGCAGGTCCCGCGGCAGCAGATAGGGGCCGTCCGTCTCGATCATCAGCCTTCCGCGAGGAATTCGGCCGACCAGCGGCTTCAAGTGCGTTCCGCGGCGTTCGTCGCAAATCCACCCTGTGATGCCGATATACAGTCCGAATGCCAAACACTCGTCGAGTTCGTTCGCCACACCCGTGAAGCAGTGCAGCACGGCGCGTGGCAATTCGGCCGCACGCTCGCGGAGCATGGCCAGGAAATCGACGTGCGCGTCACGGCAATGCAGGAACAAAGGTTTTCGGTGTCGCACCGCAAGCTCGATCTGCGCCGCGAAGGCGGCGCGCTGCTCTAGAGGAGAGGAAAAATTGCGGTGATAGTCGAGCCCGCATTCACCGATCGCCGCGACTCGCGGGTGTGCCGCGAGCTCATCCAGTGTGCCGAGCGCCGCACCATCCAA
>RGWK01000238.1 GCA_010029775.1 Gammaproteobacteria bacterium | reverse complement strand
GATTGCTCGGTCTTGTTGAGATCGAGCTGGCCGCGTTTCGGTTCGCGAACGGTGAGAAAGAGCAGCACGCCAAACAGCACGCCCGGGATGCCAAGCCACAGGAACACCTGACGCCAGCCGTAGGTATCGGCGAGTTGCCCGGCCACATCGGCACCGACCCACGCACCGATCGAGGCGCCGAGGGCGAATACTGTCAGGGCCATGGGTCGCTGCGCCGCGGGGAAATAGTCGGACAGAAGTGAGCTCGCACCGGGTGTGCCGCCGGCTTCGCCGACACCCACGCCGATGCGCGAGACAAGCAACTGCCAATAGTTCTGGGCGAGACCGCAGGCGGTGGTCATCGCTGACCATACGATCACCGAGATGGCGATGATGTTGCGGCGGCTATATCGATCGATCAGCCAGGACAGCGGGAAGCCAAACAGTACGTAAAAGAGCGCGAGGGCCGTGCCGGTCAGGAAGGCGATGCCCGAGTCGGTGAGCTGCAGCTCAAGGCGGATCGGTTCGAGCAGCGTGGAGATGACGTAGCGGTCGGCGATGCTGAGTGCGTAGACCCCCACCATCACCAGCAGCACGTACCAGCGCAACCAACCCGAGTCACTTGGTGTCGGTTCGGTGGCCGGCGCTGTGGAATCGGCTCGTACGGTCGCCACTGATCGACGCCGTCCCGGTTGATGGGTCGACGAACCTGCTCGGCGCTCGCCGTGTGAACTCGGCGCTCCGTTCGATGGAATTCCACGCAGCCCGGTTCGAAAGGCAGGCCGCAGTACTCGAGGATGCGTTTGACGCTGCCCTCGAGATCGGCAAGCACATCTTCATGGCGCACGCAGAGCACTCGACCCGGCAATACCTGGTCCCAGTGTTCCATCAGGCTGACGTAGCCGCGGTAGTAGCGACCGATGTCGTCGAGGTTGTAGGCAAACGGATGGCCGTTGGCGTACAGCTGCTTGAAGTTGCTGAAGCAGCAATCCATGGCGTCGCGACGCGCGTCGATGATCTTCGCATTCGGCAGGATCAAGTGGATCAGAGCGATATTGCGGAAGTTGTTCGGCATCTTGTCGATGAAGAAGGGCTTGCCGGTGCGGTAGACGCGGGTGTCGCGGATGTAAGCCTCGCCGAACTCCCGGCACTGCTCGGCGGTCAACTGCGGCAACACGCCCGGATAATGGGTGTCACCAAACTTGTCGCCGCTGCCGAGCGAACCGACCAGCCGCGGAATGTTCGCAAGTTCCATGGTTCCCTCAACCTGCGAATGCGAGGCGAGGATCTGCTCGAGCAGCGTAGAGCCTGCCCGCGGCAGGCCGAGCACGAAGATGGGGGATCCATCGGGACAGCCCCAGTCGCGTCGAGCGGCGAAAAACTCCGGGGTGCACAACTCCATCTGCTTGCGCACCGCCCGCTCCTGCGCGGCGGGACGGTAGAGGCTTCCCTCCTTCTTAAGAGCATTGCCGCGATCGTAATAAACGAATGACTCGGCGTATTCACCGCGGTCTTCAAGTGCCTTGCCGAGAGCGAAACACAAGTGATATCGATCGGCGTGCTGCAGATAGGGCTGCGCCTCGTAATGGCGCATGCGCTCGAGTTCGGCGTCGGTGAAGCGATAGGTCTTGAGGTTCGCAAGGCTCCAGTACGCTTCGCCGAAATCAGGCCGTACCTCGACCGCACGGCGGTAAGACTCGATCGCCTTGGCCGATTCGCCGTTGGTTTTGTAGGCATGCCCGAGCGACTGATGCAGTTCGGAGTCACGCGGCATCTGCTGCAGCAAGGTCTGGTAGCGTTCAATGGAGCCGTTGACGTCACCGAGTGCCATCAGGATGCCCGCGTGCGTGACCCGCACGCCGGGGTTGCGCGGCTCGGCCGCCATTAGGCGCTCGCTTTCCTCGCGCGCGCGCTGGTGCTTGTGCAGATCGACGAGGGTGAGAATGAGGTCGTAGCGTGCCGAGTTGTAGTTGGGCGCCTTGGCGAGCAACTTGTCGAGCAGCACCTCGGCGTCGGTGTTGTATTCGAATTGTCGGGCGAGCATCGACAGGATGCGCAGCGCCTCGATGTCTTCCGGATGCTGCGCCAGAAACGCACGGATGGTGCGCTCGGCGTCTTCGTAGTCGCCATCAGCGAACAGGCCCCGCGCCGCAACGACCTCCACCGGCAGGCTCGCGAGCTTGGCCACGTGGTTCGCGGCGTTGGTGGCATCCTGGGTCCGTCCCACGATCCGATACAACCGCTCGAGCGCCTGCCAACTCGAGGGTAGGGCAGGGTTATAGCGGATCGCCCACTCGAAGGCCTCGATGGCCTGTGTGGCCTCGCGATTGAACACGTGACAGTGGCCACGCTCCTGAAAGAGGCGCGAATAGCGCGGATGAAAGGACTGGAGCGTCGCGAGCGTGCCGAGCGCTTCCGGGATCCGTTGCAGCATGCGCTGCGAGACTGCAACCAGATACAGCAACTCGCGATGACCGAGATGCTCGCCGAGGTAAGCGTCCGCGACCTGCAGCACTTCGGCATAACGACCACGACCGAGTGAGGCGCGCAGCACGGGCAGCGTGCTGTCGAGCGCGGGCAGTTCAGGAGTGGGTGCTTGCGACACGGAAGTCTACCGCCAAAAAAAGAGCGGCGGACCGTTGCCGATCCGCCGCTCGGGTTGCTGCGAACTTATTCGCCGAAGCGGTAGCCGAACTGCAGGCCGATCGTGCGCGGCCGCGGCGGGTTACGTGTTTCGACGAACTGGGCGGCGGAGATGAAGTCCGCCTCGTGACGATCCGTCAGGTTGGTCACGACAACTTCTGCGGTCCAGTTGTCCTTGGCCACGCCAGCCGACAGACCAACGTCGGTGTAGGCTTCCAGTTTGAAAGCCTGCAGCCGGTTGGACGCCGAGAAGCGCTCCCCGGAGTACACGATGCCCACCTGGGTGTAGTAGTCGTAGGAATTCCTCGACCACTCATACCGGGCGCGGACATTGCCCTGGAACTTCGGAGCGTTCGCCGCGGGGTCTCCCTCGACACCGAACACATCCTTCACGCTAACCGCTGCACCGCTGGCCGCAGAGCCGACCCACGCCTCGGTGATCGGCTTGCCGAAGCCCGGCGTACCCGCGATGTTGTTGATGAACTGCGGGTTGTTGGTCAACTCGGCTTTGTTGTACGAGGCAGCAGCGTCGATGGTGAGATTCTCGGTCGCACGCGCCGAGATGCTCATCTGGATGCCCTTGGTCTCGTAGCTCGGACCGTTGACGCTGACCGTCAGGTTGCCGAAGCCGGCCTGCGGCGCAAAGATGCCCGACTGCGCGTTGTCCCACTTGACCTGGTAGATCGCGCCGTTGAACACCACGCGGTTGTTCATCAGCGTGCTCTTCCAGCCGATCTCGTAGTTCACGAGGTCATCCGACTTGAAGATGAAGGGCAACTGGAACTGGTTGGTCGCACCGCGAGTGGCCTTGCCCGTGCTGCGATCGACAAGCCGCAGCACTTGCGAGCTGCCGCGGTTGAAGCCGCCCGGACGGAAGCCTTCGGACCACGTGGCATACAGCAACACATCGTCGGACATCTTCCAGCTCACGTTGACGCGGCTGCGGAAGCCCTTGTCCGTGAAGCTGTTGACCGCTTGATTGTTGAGGTTGGTGCCATAAGGTGCCGCGCCCGTGGCCGGGCCGGTGCAGATGCCGGTGGCGGTGGAGAGGCCGCTGCCGTACTGCTTGCAGTAGAAGCTGCCGACGTTGCCGCCCAGCATCTGGTTGAAGCCATCGAAGTATCGCGTGCCCGCGGTCACGGTC
>RGWK01000237.1 GCA_010029775.1 Gammaproteobacteria bacterium | reverse complement strand
GGTCCGCTCGCCGTGAGTCTCATGGCTGCGGGCCTCATGATGTCATCGCTCGGTTCGTTGCACGCGTCGGTGCTCGCCAACTCCCGGGTGCCGTATGCCATGGCGCAGGACGGCATGTTCTTCAAGCCTCTCGCCAAGATCTCGGAGCGCTCGCGGGTGCCCGTGAACGCCGTGCTGGCACAGTGCGGTTGGGCGAGCGTGCTTGCGATCAGCGGCACTTACGACACGCTTACCGATTCGGTGGTGTTCGCGTCCTGGCTTTTCTACGCGTTGAGCGCTGGTGCGGTCATCGTCTTCCGCCGTCGCGAACCTGACCTGCCGCGGCCGTTCCGCACCTGGGGTTATCCGTACACGCCGGTGATATTCGTGATCGTGTCAGTGGCGTTGTTGCTGAGTGCGCTCATCGCCACGCCGCAGCAGGCGCTGCTCGGGCTCGGCGTGATTCTGCTCGGTGTGCCGTTCTATCTCTATTGGTCGCGTCGTCCTGCGCAAGCGGCCAAAGAATAACGTCTACAGGCTGACTTCCACGGCCAGAAAGCCATCGTCGGAGTGCAGCGCGAACTCCTCATCGGCGGGCATTGTCACGCAGTCACCCGCGGTCAGCGCATGTTGGCCGAGTGTCGAGTGCTGTAGCGACAGCGAGCCTTCACGCAAATAGAGCAGGCGGAATTCGCCGCCGTGCCGTGCGCGGGCTCGATACCCTGCAGGCGCCCGCACGGCGTGCACCCGCGCAAGACCCGACGTTGCCGCGGTGATGCCGAGATCGCAGGCGTCGGTCCCGATGGTCTCATCGGCGGGACGCCACAGCGCGGTGCTCAGGGCGGCGACATGGCGTACGAAGTGTTGTCCGCCATACTGCCGGCCAGGGTGCGCTGCGCCGTTGGGCAGCGGCAGGTCAGCATCGACACAGGTTTCATGCACGGCGGGACAGCCGATTTCCAGAACCTCAAGGCCGGCTGACGCTTCGAGCACGCGATGCCGGATGGTGGGCGGCTGTAGCACGCAATCGCCGGCATGCAGGACGAACGGCTCGCCTTGATCTTCGTACACGAGGCGCACCCAGCCGGCGAGGCAATAGATCATCTGGAAGCGCACGTGGTGGTAGTGCACGTAATCGGGCACCGCGCCGCCCTCGACAATGGCGATGTGCGAGGCGACGAAACGTCCCCCGAAGCGATCAGGCAGCAGGTCCCGGTAGCGCATGCCCGCGCGGCCAACCGTCCACGCCGGCCCGTCGTATCGAGAGCTCGAAGCGGCTGGGGGCAAGCGGCTGATCACGAACGACTGCCGACCCTCGGGCACTTCGATGCGGGTCGAGGCATCGGACAACCTGACTTGCCAGCCCTCGGGACCGTGCAGCACGTCGGGCGTACCCGTTGGCAAGGCGGCTCGATCACACACCAATTGCAGTACGGGCGGCGCGCGGGGCGCCGGCTCCTGCGTGCTCAGGCGCAGCGCAAGACCAAAGCCGCGCAAATCGGCCACCGCGGGCTCTTCGGCCGGGAAAATGCGCTCTAGTTGTAGACCTACGGTTTCTGTGAGGAAGGCGAGCAGAGCGGGCAGATCACGGCAGGGGAGCAGGATCCGGGCGGAAGCAACATGCGGTGCCAGAGTCATTTGTCGATGATGTCACGCGACCGATCCACGCTCCACCGTCGGGTTAGACTTGTTGCATGGAGGGGAACAGGCTCGATGAACGGTCGGCCGATCTGTTGGCGCGCGAGGCAGGTCTCGAGCGTCGGCTGACCGCCGATCAGTTGACCATGATTGCGCTTGGCGGGGCGATCGGCACAGGACTGTTTCTGGGCAGCGCCCTGGCGATCCGCACGGCGGGACCCGGCATTATCCTCTCTTACTTGTTCGGTGCGCTGCTCGCATGGCTGCTCACGCGAGCACTCGCCGAGATGGCGGTTGCGCATCCCACCGCGGGTTCTTTCGGGGCCTATGCCGAGTTGTACGTATCGCCTTGGGCCGGTTTTGCCAGCCGTTGGAGCTACTGGTTTGCGCAAGCGGTGGTGATCGGTGGCGATGCCGTGGCGCTCTCCATCTACTGCGGCTGGTGGTTTCCGAACGTCGATCCCTGGGTGTGGATCATCGCAGCGGGCGGCACGCTGTTCGTTCTGAACGCGCGCAATGTGTATCAGTTCGGTCAGGTCGAGTACCTGCTATCGATGATCAAGATCGTGGCGATCGGCTGTTTTGTCGTGTTCGGTGTATTGCTGCTGACCGGGATCATTCCCGGTACGCCGGCGATCGGTTTATCCAATCTCACCGAGCACGGCGGTTTCCTGCCCATGGGTCTTGCCGGTGCCTGGCTTGCCGTGTCGTTCGTGATGTTCGGTTTCGTGGGGACCGAGGTGGTTGCCGTGACCGCAGGCGAAGCGCAAGACCCCGCAACGGCCATCCCGCGTGCGCTGCGTAACGTCATTGTGCGTTTGGGGCTGTTCTACGTGGCCGCCGTGTTCGTGCTCGTCGCGCTCGTGCCGTGGAACAGCGAGCCGGCGAGCGCCGACATCACCGCGAGCCCCTTCGTGCAGGTGTTCGAGCAGGTGGGCGTACCCGCAGCGCCCCACCTTATCAATCTGGTCGTCGTGATCGCGGCGCTCTCGAGCATGAACTGCAATCTGTACACGGCTACGCGCACGCTGTTTTCGCTCTCGCGTGGCGGCTATGCACCGGCGTTTCTTGGGAAGATCTCTAAGACCGGCATACCGCTTGCGGCATTGCTCGCCACCGGCTCGGGCCTGTTGGTGGCGGTGATTCTCGCCACCGTGTTGCCGCAGGGAGCGTACTTCTATCTTTTCGGCGTGGCATTGTTCGCGGCGCTCTTCGTTTGGCTCGTCTGCTTTGTCAGCCATTTGCGTTTCCGCCGTGTCTGGGCGCGCCGCCAGGATGTCGCGCCGCCACTGCGCTTGCCCGGCGGCTGGGGTCTTTCACTGTTCGGTGCGCTGGCGATCATTGCCGTGATGATCACGACTTGGTGGGTCCCTGCGATGCGCGTCACCCTGCTAGTCGGTTTGCCCTGGTTGGCCGGCGTGTCGTTGCTTTACTTCGTGTTCTTCAGGAAAAAGATTCCATGAACCTGAAATTCCTACGATCGCTCTGCATCGGCTTGGCTGTTGCGCGAACGGTCGCTTCACGGTGGTCAAACCGGCGGCGCTCGTCTCCGCCGCCGAACTTGCCGGGGCGCAGCGCGTCGATGGCCGTAACCGCTATCTCATGCCTGGGCTGGTCGACATGCACGTGCATCTTGACGGCGGTGTGATCGTTACGCCCGAGGGCTTGCGGCTGGCCGGCAGTGATCGAGCGCGCGGCGAAGCGGCACTCGCCAGCTATCTCTATGCAGGCGTCACCTCCATCTACGATGCCGGCAACGTGCCCGACTATATCTTTGGACTACGGGATGAGGAGCGTGGTGGCCGCATCGCTGCGCCACGGATTTTCGCCACCGGCGGCATTGTCACGTTTCCAGGCAGCCACGGTTCCGGGCCGGGCTCCGTGGACATCGATGCCTGGCCGGCGGGTCGTGAAAAGCTGGACGCATTGCTTGCCCGCCGGCCTGATGTGGTCAAACTCACGCTCGAGGAGCGCGGCTGGGGCGCGCGGCCGATGATTCCGGCGCTGCCCGATGATCTGTTGCGTGCGCTCATCCGGCGCATCAATGAAGCGGGCTTCCGTACCACGGTGCACGTGTCGAGCGAGTTGCGCGCGACGCAGGCCCTCTTCGCTGCGGCAGATACTCTGGCGCACCCGGTGATCCAAGGGCC
>RGWK01000236.1 GCA_010029775.1 Gammaproteobacteria bacterium | reverse complement strand
ACTCGCACGCCAGCCGAGCTCGCGCTGGATTCGACGTCGCAACGCGTCAGCCGCATCATGCTCACCGTGCGTAATGTAAATATGCTGCGGCGCATGCGACAACGTGCCTAACCATTGAATAATCTGAGCGGCGTCTGCATGCGCCGACATACCCGGGATCGACACAACCTCGGCATTGACTGCAACATCCTGACCAAAAATTCGAATGCTGCGCTCGCCCGCCACCAAACGCGCACCACGCGTACCGCCCGCTTGAAAACCTGCGAACACAACACTACATCGACGGTCGCCAAGGTGGTTCATCAGATGATGCAAAATCCGGCCGCCGGTCGCCATGCCGCTGGCCGAGATAATAATCGCCGGGTAGGTTAACTGATTCAGTTCGCGTGACTGATCGGGCGTACGGCAGAAGCGCGCCACCTGTGCCATGTGCCGGCACTCGTCCACCGACAAGCGATGCTCGTTGTCACCGTAGGTAGATTCAATCACCAGCGTATCAGCATGAGCGATAGGTACGGGTGGCTTCATCATCAAGTCGTCAGGGCGGCCGATATCACCCGACATGAGTAAGGTGCGTTCGCCCTGACGCAGCTCAACCGAACTGGCACCCAGGATATGTCCGGCGGGTCGCAGACGCAATTGCAGTGCGCCCAGCGTCAATGGCTCATCAAAGTCCAGTGGCTTGAACAGTTTCAGCGCGCGATGCGCGTCTTCCTCGGTATACAAGGGCAGCGCCGGCTGGTGCCTTGAAGTTTTATGCCGATTCGCGAACTCGGCATCCGCCTCCTGCAAATGCCCGCTATCGGGCAGCAGCAGCCCGCATAACTCGCGCGTACCATGCGTGGTGAGTACCGGACCACGGTAGCCCTCGCGCACCAGCAACGGCAATGCACCGGAGTGATCCAGATGCGCGTGGGTGAGCACCACTGCATCCCTCTTCCTTGCCCGATCCAAACGCTCCCGCCAGAGACAACGCAACTGCTACCGGACTCAGCACTGCCGAAGCCGCTCGGCGTTTAGCTGCTGATGGCCCGAATGAACTGGCCGACAACCGTCGCCGTGCACTGCGCGAGACCATTACCGAGGTGATGCGCGAGCCGATGTTTTTATTGCTGATTGCGGCAGGGGTGGTCTACTTTTTGATCGGTGATCGCTTCGAAGCGATGGTACTGACTGGTTTTGTGTTGGTGATCATGGCGATCACGATCTTTCAGCAGCGCCGCACCGATAACGCGTTGACGGCGTTACGCGAGATGTCGAGCCCACGCGCACTCGTACTGCGGGATGGTCAACTGCAACGCGTCGCTGGTCGCGAGATTGTTCGTGGTGATCTGCTGATATTGGAAGAAGGCGACCGCGTGCCGGCTGATGGCGAACTATTGTCAGCGCATGATCTGGCGATTGATGAGTCGATGTTGACCGGTGAATCGATCGCGCTACCTAAATCTGTTGCTGATACGGTATACGCCGGAACACTGGTCACGCAGGGTCAGGGTACGCTACGTGTGCACGCCATCGGGCATCACACCGAGATGGGCCGTATTGGAAAATCACTCGAGCAAATCGTCTTGCCCTCGTCGCCGCTACGCGATGAAATGACCCGGCTGACGCAAAAAATCGCTGCGGTGGGTGGATCGCTCGCACTGATACTGGTGCTTGCCTACTGGCTTGCGCGCGACAATTTGCCGGAAGCGATTTTGGCCGGCATTGCGTTGGCAATGTCGCTGTTGCCGCAGGAATTCCCGGTCATCATGATAATTTTTTTCGCGTTTGCTGCGCGTCGGCTTGGCAAGCTTGATGTGCTGACGCGCCGGCTGGATGCGATAGAGACACTGGGCGAGACCTCGGTGCTGTGCGTTGATAAAACCGGCACGCTAACCCAAAACCAGATGCAGGTGATCGCGCTGCATCCGGCCCATGGCATCGAGCTGGCGCAGTCAATGGTTGGGTCGAGGCTCACGCCGGCGCAGCAAACACTACTGCATCATGCTCTTCTGGCCAGCGAAATTGCGCCGCATGATGCGATGGAAAAAGCAATTCATCGTTTAGCGGGTGAAGTTGAACAACCGCTACGTATCGACCCGGCCTGGCAACTGACGCACGAGTATGAGCTATCACCGCAGCTACCTGCCATGACACATGCGTGGCACAACGGTGAGAGTCATGTAGTGGCGATCAAGGGGGCGCCTGAATCCGTGAGCGCGCTATGCAAGCTCAACGCTGAACAACAGGCGCTTATCAATCAGCATGCGATGCAACTTGCCGAGCGCGGCTTACGCGTGCTGGGCGTCGCGCGCGCCGATCATGGTAACGGCGATGCCTGGCCCGCCAGCCCACATGGCTTTAGCTTTGCGTGGCTGGGGCTGATCGCATTAGCCGACCCGCTCCGCGCCGAGGTACCGGCGGCAATTGCGCAATGCCGACAAGCGGGTATTCGCATCGTGATGATTACCGGTGATCATCCACGCACTGCCTTGGCCATTGCACGCGAGGCCGGTATATCCAGCGCGGGCGTACTTACTGGTAGCGACCTTGAGCAGCTACCGCCGCCCGAACTGGCCAACGCGGTGCGTGATGTCAATGTGTTTGCGCGCGTCAAGCCGCAGCAGAAACTGGCATTAGTTGAAGCACTCAAGCAGCAGGGCGACGTCGTGGCAATGACCGGCGATGGTGTTAATGATGCGCCCGCTCTCAAGGCAGCGCACATCGGCGTAGCGATGGGTCAGCGCGGTACCGATGTCGCGCGCGAAGCCGCCGCGCTGGTGCTGCTGCGTGACGACTTTAATTCGATTGTGCAGGCAATTCGTCTGGGACGACGTACTTTCGCCAATATGCGGCAAGCCATGATTTATACCCTCGCGGTACATATACCGGTGGTTGGCTTGTCGCTGCTGCCGGTGATATTCGGGCTGCCGCTGCTGCTGACGCCACTGCACATTGCATTTCTGGAGCTGGTGATTGATCCCGCCTGTTCGATCGTGTTTGAAGCGGAGCATCACGACAGCGCTTTGATGCAGCAAGCACCGCGGCGCCCCGACGAGCCATTGCTTGCACTGCGCGACGCCATGCAAGCGATCAGCTACGGCGTGTTGACGACCGGCGTCACCTTCCTTGCCTATGCTGTTCTGCTTGATCTGGGGCGGCCTGGGCACAGCGCTGCTGCCTTGGCATTTGTATTGATGGTGGTTGCCAATACAGTGTTGATCCTTCCCAGTAGAACACGCGAGCGTCAATGGCGCGCCTTATGGCAAGGAATTCCGAGCGTATCTTTGGTGATTATGCTGGCCACCCTCGCCGGGCTTTGGATCGTCACGCAATTCGCTCCGGTGGCAGCGGCTTTCCGTTTTATTCCACTTGATTATGCTGAGTGGCTGCTCGCCGTTGCCGGCGGCTTGGCAATGCTGCTGCTGTTTCAAATGGCGAAGCTTCCGCCGAAAAATAGCACCCTCCGATAACGTGTGGTTTATCTTGGCATGCAGATCAAGCAGGTAGCTGCCCCGCATGATCAAATGGCGGTAAAAAGCCCTCGCGCGCTAATGCCGCCATTTGATCCGCCGGTACCGCAGGCGCAATGATATAGCCTTGAATTTCGTCACAACCGATAGCTTGCAGAATTCTCAGCTGCTCAACCGTCTCAACACCCTCCGCAACGACGTGCATATCGAGCGCCGCTGCCATAGATACAATGGCGCGGTAGAGTTGCTCGCCTTCAGAGCCATGTGCCAGCGAGTGCGTGAATGCCTGATCGACTTTGAGCACATCCACGTCCAGCCGGTGTAG
>RGWK01000235.1 GCA_010029775.1 Gammaproteobacteria bacterium | reverse complement strand
GTGGCCGACGCCGGGTCAGGTGGGTTATCTCGTCGTCAATTACGATTGGCGTGAAGATGCTGCGGGCGATTTCAAGCCGTTTATCGCCGAGACGACGATCAAGCTGACCTATACCTTCCGCTATTGATGGCGCCCGCGATGTCGCCAGCGGTCAGTTCTTCTCGACGGTGTAGACGATTTCGGCACTCGCTTCCTTGCCCGCCTCGGTGCGCAGCGTCCAGCGGTCGTTGATGCTGTAGCGCATCTTGATGGTGTTGATCGCCTCGGCGAGTGAAATCCCGTAGCTGATGTACAGACGGCTCGACAGATACTTGCCGAACACCAGCGAAGTCTCATTGGCGAGATTCTGTTCGATGCCCACATCCTCGATGCCGATGCGTTGTCCCAGTTGCTGCGCGAGAATGGCGCCGCCCTGGGCCAGCAAGGCGTCGCGGCCGGCGTTGGCGGTAGTACTGCTTTGTGCGCTCTCGAGCGTGCCGCCCGCGAGCAGCAGCGACACCACCTGCGACTGCGGCAGCGCAGGCTCCGAGAAGAAGGTCATGCGCGGCTCAGCCAAGGAGCCGCGCACGTTGACTCCAGCCTTGAACTCCGGAAATTCTTTGGTTGCACGGATGTCGATGCCGGGGTCGGCGACGAGACCACCCGAGAAAATCAACCGGCCACGCTCGATGTCGAGTTTGCGACCGAGCGCCATGTACTTGCCTTCGGCAACGCCTAGCTCGCCCGATCCGCGCGCCGGGTTGCCGGGCGTGGTGGAAACATTGAGCGAGCCGGCGAGTCGTCCTGTGAGTCCAAGCGCCTCGATGTTGACGCGTTCGCCAAGCAGCAAACGGATGTTGCTGCTGACGCTGAACGAGGCTGCAGGATCAGCGGGATCATCACTGATGACGATCTCATCGGCCGAGGGCAGCACCGCTCCCGTCAGATCTGCCGGCGTGATCCGCGCGCTCGGAATCAGCACGGTGCCGGTCGCTGCGAGTGTGCGCGCGGCGACTTTGAAGTTCAGATCGGGTGAGGCCGTGATGCGCGCCTCGGGAATGTCGACGACCGTCAGATCATTGCCCTTGATGCGCAGGGTGCCGTAGGGCTGCTGGTTGCGCCAGGTCAATTCCGCATCGGCATCGATGCGTCCTGAGCCTGAGCGCGCCGAGGACTTCAGCACGAAGCCGTTATCGATCAGTCGTGCCTCGGCCTCGATATCGCGCAGCGCGAGATTCACCTGATAGAAGTCGAGTTCGCCCTTCGCGATGCGCATCACGCCGTTGACCAAGGGCGTGCCCAACGTACCGCCCATCACGAAATCGAGCGACAACTCTCCGGCAGAGCGATCGATTTCGGGAATGTAGAGATACAGCAGCCCGAGCGCGGAGGAGTCGGCACGCAGCGTGGCGTTGAGCGGATAGGTGCGCCAGTCGGCGCCTGCGCGGGTTGCCGACAATTCGCCGCGTGCACGCACTCGATCGCCCGCGCCGACGTCGAGGCGCGCGGTCAAGCCGGATTCGGCGGACAGTGCTTCGAGCGACCCGGAACCGAGCGGGACGATCTCCTCCTTACCCCCGGCGCGGCTCCAGCGCAGCCGTGCATCCTTGAAGTCGGCGCGCACGTTGCCGTACGGCAGGCCTTCGTCCGCCGATTGCAGTTGCGCCGAGGCGTTGACCACACCCTCGTAGCTCGCGCGTGCCGAGGGCCTAGGCAGCAGGCTGACGAGTGGTAGCTGCGAGATATCGACGGCGGCTTTCCAGCCTTCGGCAGTCCATTCGCCCGAACCGCAGGTCGTTGCTTGACCTGCCACCGTATCGGCTCGACGGGTGTTGAGGCAGAACGGTTTAACCTCGCCGGAGTCGCCGCGCAGCAGCAGTTCGAGTGGTGCAGCAAGTCCAAGCGCGAGTGCATCGCGTACATCGACATCGAGTTGCGACCAGCTCTGCTGCCAGCCCTCGGAGACGAATGCGCCCCGGGCACGCCCGTCTAGACGAAGGTCATCGCCCCGCAGTGCCAACTCCAGGACATGCGAAGCGCTCGTGCCTTCAACATCGAGAGTGAGGCGATCGGCACGTTGCCCAGCCACCGACAGATCGCTGGCCTGAAGTTTCACCAGCGCTTGGGCCTGCGGTCCGCCGCTCGGGTCGAGATCGACCTTGGCCTCGAGAGTGCCAATTTCCACGCCTTGCAAGGCGATGCCTCGACCTCGTGCGTCGAGCTTGAGCAGCATGCTGCGCGGCGAGCCCCGCACCGAACCCTCGGCTCGAATTTCACCGCGGCCACTCGGCGTGAGGATGCTGAGATCGTTGGCCTGAACGCGAAAGTCGAGATCGCGCCGACGTGGCGATAACGAGCCATCAAGTGCCAGTCGCAGACCACCGGCTGCAAGATCGATCTTGCGCAAACCGATCGTGTCGCCGCTCAGGCGAACGCTGCCCTGGCCGCGTGCTGCGGTGCCGCGCACCCGCCCGGTCAGATCGCGCACATCGATGTCCGTGATGCCGCTTTTGCCGAAGCCGCTGCCGCGCGCGTCGAGGCGAAACGCCAGCGATCCCGGCAGGTCCGTCCGTATCCCCGATGGATCGATGTTTTGCGCGACGCCGTTGATTCTCCAGCGTTCGGACGGCTTCCATTCGACCTCGCCGCGCAGGCGCGCGGTACCGCGCAGAATTGCTGCCTTCGCTTCGACGATATCCAGTCGACCCGGATTGAGCACGGTGCGTACTTCCACGTCCGCTGGGGGCAGGGGGCCTGCCAGCACGCGTGCGGTGACATCGAGTCGGTACGGTTGCAGACCGTTGAGCGAGAGCGTTCCACGCGGACTCGTTACCACGGCGGGGCCGGGTTTCAGAGGCCAGCGAAAACTCTCCCAGCGACCGTTCAAGGCGAGCTGCGGACCCGCCTCGCGCAGCGTTACGCTGCCGTCGAGCTCCGCGCGCAGGCTGCGATTCGCCGTGGCAAGGGTGACCCGGCGCAGCGACAGCACGCCGCGCGAGTAGATACTGTCGATGTCGACATCGAGCGAGCCTGCCTCGAGCCGCGGCGGCAGTACGGTCCCGGTGCCGCGGTAGCCCTCACGGTCGATTGCAAGTTTGAGCTCGCCGGAAAGCGGCCCAAGAAAATCCGAACCGCCGAACTTCTCGAGTGCGAGCCCTTCGAAGCGCGCGGCGCCTGTCAGACCCCACGGTGGCAAGGCTCGAAAACTGCCATCTTCGAGGGTTGCTTTGAAAGGTTCGGTCAACTGTGCATCGACGAGCATCTTCTCCAGATTGCCGTTCACTACAGCTTCGGCAACCCAGCGCGGACCCTTTAGGGGTTCCAGCACGCCCTGCACGCGCCCTTCGAGATCGAGCGGGTTATCGGCGCTCAGCAGCGCTTCGCCGCGCAACTGCAGTCGCTGCAGCCGGGTCGCTACTTCGGTGATGCGCAGCGTCTTGCTGCGCAAGGTGCCGGTGATGACGTTGGCCTGCAGGTCGACCGGTGCACCCGTCAGGGGTTGGATGGCGATGAGATCGATCTTGGCATCTCGGGTGTCGATCGTCAGCAACCCGGGCAGGAAGCGCGGCGGCTTGTCGGGCAGGGGTTTATCACGCGGCAGTGCGGTGATGTCGATCCGCTGCACGGCGAGCGCGCGCACTTCCACGGTCTGCCACAGCAGCGGCAGCAGTTCCACCCGGGCACGTACACCGCGTGCCTCGACGCGCACGATGTCGTGCTGGATGAGCACTCGATCGATACTCAGACCGCCTGCGATCGTGCCTTGCACACCCGTGATCTGCAGCGTTTCGATGCTGCCGA
>RGWK01000234.1 GCA_010029775.1 Gammaproteobacteria bacterium | reverse complement strand
TTCATAAGCTTTGATAGCTTCAGACTGCTTCTGGCGTCGCTCTTGTTTCTCCTCTTCAGTCATAGAAGAGTGGTAAGCTTTAGCAGATCTAGACATCTTCTTCTTCGTCTCTGGAGAACAGGGCTCATCTGGGCGGGGCCAGAACTGACCACCCCAGGTCTGATTATCTCCTCCCTCGGTCCAGTGTGTCTTTAGAACTCTTATGTAGTGCTGCTCCCAGAGGTTCAGTTCAGTCCTGGGACACTCTAGAAGTATCCTATAGTCAAATAGCTCTTCAGGATACTTGCTTCGATGCTTCTTCCAACGGTCATAGACATCACCCTGTCCGACATAGACATCTCTTCCAGCTGCTCGTTCAGTTATCAGGTAGATGCCAATAGTTTTGTTCTTCATACCTATTAAATAGGTGTTTAGAGCATCTACTTTACAACTTTTTCAATCTCTTTGAGTGATTTTTTAGCGTTGTGGGAGAGCTCGCTTCATCTTGATGACCGGCTCACGGGCATCAGGTTGGCCAAAGTAGAGCTCAGTCCCGGGACAGAGGACCCAGGCCCGGCGGGTGCGGGACCGCTGGGGTTGGTGGGGGCATCGAAGTCGGTCCCTCCCATCCGGGTCCGGCTGGGGGCGATCCGGGTCCCACGCCGCCAGATGGTGCCGTTGGCGGTGTCGACCTCCGTGTCGAAGTGGTAGACCCAGAAGTCGGTCCGGGCAGAGAGGTGGCCGAGCTCGGAAAAGAAGAGCTCGAGGTCCCCGTCCCCGACCGATCCGCTCTGGTCGATGAAGACGGCGATCTTGGGACGGGAGTCGCGGTGGGCGCCGGGCATCATGCCAGGATGCTTCTTGTTGATCCGGCGGATGGTGGTCGTCCGGTCGGACCGCCAGGCGTTCCCCACGAACTGGCGGAGGAGGGAGCGCCAGTCGATCTCACCGTGGGCGATCCGGCGGAGGTCCCCACGCATCGAGGCAGAGACGCTCCCCCAGGAGTTGGTGGCATCTGCCCGCTCGACAGCCTCCTTCAGGATCCGGCGGACGTCGGCCTGGACCTTCCCATCCTGCTCGTCGCCGTCGCCCCACTCCCCGTGGTCGTCCATCTTGCCCAGGGCCTCGGCAAGGGCCTTCTGGAACTCCTCGCTCTCCTTGATGGCCTCCTGGACATCGGGGGAGCTCATGAGCTTCGAGTAGTATTCCTCGCTGGCCAGGCCTGCAGGCATCTCAGCGATGAGGTCGGCGATCGCCTTTGCACGGGGCTCCTGGGGCTCCTTCATCGGGCGGCGACCGGGGAAGAGCCCGATGTGGGGGAGCTCGTCGTGGGAGAGGGAGCCGTTGATGGCGAGGTCCGTCGCCATATTCCAGACCCAGTGGGGCTCATACTTCCGGGTGGTGCAGTGCTGGAATGCGAGGTGGAGGGCCTCGTGCTTCATGATTCCCTGCTGGACCCGGGAGGGATAGGCTCCCAGGAAGAGCGGGTTCCAGTAGAGCATGAAGGCGTCGTTGGAGACGGCCACCCCGGCGGTGGGGATGCTGTTGGTCTCGACCTTCGAGAAGTGGCGGATGATGTGGCCGTAGAAGGGCTCGTGGAGGGAGAGGGAGATGAGGGTTGCATCCACGTCGAAGGAGGCAGCCGCCCGAACCAGATCTTCAGAGGTGAGGGACTCGAACTCAGGGTGGACATACTCACCGCCCATCGAGCGGGTCTTCGTGGGGTCTTTCTCGTCGAGAGTCGTCTGGGACATTGTGTTGTTCCCTCCTGTCTGTCTATTATTCAGGTGCGCGGGAAAGGGAAGGCCGGGAAGGAAGTTTTTTCACCCAGGCCGTCGGGACTCGAGCGGACCGTCCCTCGATGAGGACCCAGGTCCAGCGGTCGCCCCGCTCCTGGACGACGACCGGGGTGTGCGTGGGGAACGAGACGATCCGGTCTCCCAGGAGGACGGGCAGGTCTCCCCTCTCCCCTGGGATCTCAAGCCGGGCCTCGATCACTTCTTGCCCCCGGCGTTCTGAGCCATCTGGACGAGCTCCAGGATGCGGGCCTGGACGAGCTGGTGGAAGAGCTTCAGGTTCGAATACTGGGCGGTGTCCATCACGCTCTGGTGGAGCTGATACTGGAGCTCGCCGGTGAGGGTGTCGAAGAAGCTCTTGAGGTTCTTTGCCTGCTTCCCGTCCCAGGAGTTGCTCGAGCAGTGGGCCTTCACCTTCTCGATGAGGGCGAGCTTCTTCTCGTGGGGGAGGTCGACAATCTTCGCCTTCATCTTCGTCCAATTGTTGAGGACATCCTCAGCGGTGAACTGGCGGTCGAGGGACTTGACGAAGTCGACGAAGGAGGCGGAGGCCTCGGAGCCCACGAACCCGATGGCCACGTGGTAGAGGAGGCGGTCAGGGGCGCCGGCCTGCTCCTGGAGCTCACCCAGGCCCATTGCCTTCAGGCTCTTGTCCAGCATTGCCCAGGCCCGACCCGAGGGGGTCACCTTGCCGGGCTCAACCTCGCGGACGGGGCGGAGGTGGTCAGGGTGCTGGCGGATGAAGTCGATGATCACCGGGCTGATGCCGGCAGTCCCGGCCCAGGCAAGCCAGTCGGACGGGGTGGGCTTGAAGTCCACAGCCCAGAAGCGGTCGAGGAGGGCAGGGTCCATATCAGAGACCTGGTAGTTGCTGCCCACGTTCGCCGCGGCGACGACCTGGGTCTCAGGGTGGAGGCGGATGGGCAGGCCGTCGGGGCCCGAGCCGAACTCGCGGTCGAGGACGATCTGGAAGAGGGAGTTCTGGACCCCGATGAGGCCGCGGTTGATCTCGTCGAGGAAGAGGATGCAGGGCTCCTCGGTGGCCCGGATATACCAGGAGGGGAGGGCGAAGCAGGCGCGCCCGGTGGTCTTCGTGAGCTCGAGGTTCGGGAAGCCGAGGACGTCGCCCTCGGAGGCGGTGGAGGCCCGGAAGTCGATGAGGGTCTTCCCAGAGCGGTCCGCGAGCTGGCGGACGATCTCGCTCTTTCCAACGCCGTGATCACCACGGATGAGGATCGAGGTGGTGGCGGGCATACGGTCGAGGATCTCGACGAGGGTCTTGGCGTCCATAGTTTCTCTCCTGTGAGTAAGTAGTTTGCCGTGGGGCGGGATGATTCCCTGTTTGCCCTCCCCACATAGATCTAATATTCAGGCGCGCCGAAAAGGGAAGGAACCCGGTGAAGTTTTTTATCGCCGGACGCGCGCTTCCACGAGGCACTTCATCTCTTCGAGGGAGCGGGAGAAGGCGATGGGCTCCGCTTCGCCGTCGCTGGCGTCGCCGACATAGGCCCAATACAAGTCACCGGCGCTGGTGTCGACCCCGCCCAGCTCCTCGCCGGAGCGCTCGAACCGCCAGTAGCCAGCGTCGCGCTCCAGGATCCAGACGGCGGGGGTGGTGGTCTTGAGGTTGCTGGTGGCCATTGTTCTCTCCTGGCGCGGGGGAGGGCTCCATTGCCCTCCCCACATAGATCTAATATTCAGGCTGACGGGAGGGGGAAGGAAGTTTGTGAAGTTTTTCTCACCACCGACGAGACGAGCGCTCGATCGAAGCCCGCCAGACTTCCTTCAGGCTGCTCGTGCCGTAGACACTGCCGTGCTCGGCGATCCAGTGGAGGTGCTTCAGGATGGCGTCGGTGGTGCTCTCATACGGGCCCGAAGCGACCCACTCTTCGACCCCCTCGAAGTAGAAGGGCCCGCAGCCGTTGATGAGATCGACGAGGGCCTGCGCAGTCTCTTGAGGGCGGCTCACGACAACAGAGTATTCCCGATCGAAGGAGCCCTCGACC
>RGWK01000233.1 GCA_010029775.1 Gammaproteobacteria bacterium | reverse complement strand
GAGGAGTGCGCCAACGGCGTGCGCAGCGTCGGCGATCTGGGCGAGGGGTGCGATGGAACCGAGCACGTTGGAGACGTGCCCAAGGGCAACCATCTTCGGTTTTAGCTGCATCAACGAGTCGAGACGATCCCAAAGGATCTCGCCAGTCACATCATCGACCGGAATGAATTCAAGGTCGGCATCCATCTCGCGTGTGATCTGCTGCCACGGAATGAGGTTGGCGTGATGCTCCGCCTCGGTGACCAGCACCACGTCGCCGCGGCGCAGGTTCGCTTTGCCCCATGAACGCGCAACAAGGTTAAGTGCTTCGGTGGCACTGCCGAGCATGACAAGTTCGCTTGCAGGCACGTTCAGGTACGTAGCGATTCGTGCGCGCGCCGCCTCATAGCCATCGGTCGCCATCTGGGCAAGCGTGTATGCGCCGCGATGCGGGTTTGCGTTTGCCGTAAAGAGATACTTCGTTACCGCATCTACTACGCGCTGAGGGCGCTGCCCCGTTGCGGCGCTGTCGAGATAGTGCAGTGGTCGCCCGCCAGGTTGCGTGTTGAAAATTGGATAGGCGGCGCGAACCTTTACGGGATCAAGTGTGCCGTCAGCGTTGTGCCAGGCGCCCATATCGCGAGCCTACACCCGCCGCGCTACGCCGACGGCGCCGGTGCAGCGGTTGGCGTGGCCGCCTCGTCTGCTGTTGCGCTGATGCCGTTCTCCGCAAGGATCGGCGCGTACCCTTCGCGCTCCAAGCGGTGCGCAAGGTCTGGCCCACCTGAAGCAACGATGCGACCGCGCGCGAGCACGTGCACGAACTGTGGCTTCAGGTAATCAAGCAGTCGCTGATAGTGCGTGATCACCAACACACCGAGTTCTGGCGAGAGCATCGTGTTGACGCCCTCCGCAACGATACGCAACGCGTCGATGTCGAGGCCAGAGTCGGTCTCGTCGAGGATCGCCATCTCTGGCTTCAGCAACGCCATCTGCAGCATCTCGAGGCGCTTCTTCTCGCCTCCCGAGAATCCGTCATTCACGTAGCGCGTCATGAACGCTTCGTCGACCTTGAGCTGCGTGAGCTTCTCCTTGACGAGCTTGCGGAACTCGCCCATCGTCATGCCGCCCTTCACTGGGTCCGACGGATCGAACTCAGGATCGCGCACCAAGCCGGAGCGACGGGCGTTCATTGCGGTGCGCAAGAAGCTCGCAACGGAGAGCCCAGGAATCGAAGTTGGATACTGGAAGGCAAGGAAGGGGTCGCTCGACGGTGCGACGACGAGATCCTTGATGACGAGGTGCGCGTTCTCACTCATGTTCGTCTCCTCTCTCAGTGTTTTGCGGAACTTGTTAGGGCGATCGGTGACCCGGGCGCAGCGAGGTCGGCGAGGGTGAAGGAGTCGAGCGCCTCGGTGACCGAGTCTCGCACGCGGCTCCAGAGCTGGCTGACGGTGCAGTTGCCGGCGCGGTTGCAGGGGCTCCCCTCTTCGGCGAGGCAGGCCATCGGCACGATTGGCCCCTCGAGCGCCTTCAGCACCGCACCCATGCGGACCTCGTTCGCAGGGCGGGCGAGGCGGTAGCCACCGTGTGCGCCGCGCTGGCTGTCGATGATGCCAGCGTCGCGGAGGCCGCCAATGATCTGCTCGAGATAGGCGCGAGGCAGGTCTTCCTGCTCGGCGATGTCGGTCAGCGAGACAGGCTCGCCGTGGTCCATGCGGGCGAGGGCCACCATGAAGCGCACCCCGTACTCACCACGGGTGCTGAACGCGACGGCACCACTGCCGTGCAGTCCGCGAGCGCCGGGCTCCTGGTGGTCGTTCAATGGGCCTCCTGGGGTATTTCTGACAAGTTTTGTCAGAGTTCAGATTACCCTATCCCTATGAGCCAAACCCTTGAACGACTGCTTCGCCTCACGAACGCCCTCCCCGCGGGCTTTACGGCGATGCCGTGCGACGTTGAGCGTGATGTCGCCGAGCTGACCATCCTCACCAACGAGAACTACCACGCGGTTGGCTACCCGCTGATGTACAGCGAGGGCGACATGCGCGAAGACCTCACCGCCTCGGGCATCGATGCGGCCGCCAACGCCATCGTTGTTCGGGCGCCATCCGGAGCGATCGCCGGATGGGCATGGGCTGTTGGCGCGACCGACGCCGAGAAGCCGCGCGCCTACCTCTTCGGCGGGGTGCATCCGCTCTTCCAAGGGATCGGACTCGGCCGCAGCCTGTTCGCTTGGTCGAAAGATCGCGCGGAGGAGCTCCTCGCGCCGTTCCCAGGTGCCACGATCCAGGCGCAGTGCGTTGAGGTTGATTCGCGCGCGCAACGACTCTACGTCGCTGCCGGCATGCGACCGATCCGCTACTACTCTGAGATGCTGCTGCGCTTCGCCGATCGCCCAACGAGCAGCAAGCTCAGCGATGCGCCGATCCCTGTTGGCTACCAATCGCTGGCGATGGCTGATGTCGACCTCGAGGCGCTGCGCGTGTTGAAGAACCACTGCTTCGCCGATCACTGGGGATCGTCAGCTGTGACACCCGTTGAGTGGGACGAGTACCTCACCGCTGAATCAATGCGACCAGCGCTCGCCGAGATCATTGCCGATAAGAACGGCAATCTCGTCGCCTATCAGCTGACCAGCGCCTTTCCGCAAGACAGCAACACGGTTGGTCATGTGCTGTGGGTCGCCAATCTGGGCGTGCATCGTGAGCACCGCAATCGCGGTCTTGCACGACTTCTGCTCGAGCGTCACCTGATTCGCGCGCAGGCTGACGGCTACGAAGGGTCGATGATTGGGGTTGATGCCGAGTCGTTAACTGGCGCGAACAAACTCTACGAGAGCGTTGGATACAGGCACCACTCGGGCGCCGTGCGCTACATCCTTGGTGACGCGGAGTTCTCCTAGGGGTTTGTTAGTCGCGAACGGGCGTCTGCGAAACAGATCGCGTGGCCGACGCTTCAAGCTTCTCCGCCTGGCGTGCGAGCAACCAGAGCAGATCGGCGAGGCGATTCAAATACGCCAAGAGATGTTCGCCTGGGAGTAGGCCCTCGCGGCCGAGCGTCACGCACCAGCGCTCCGCACGTCGAATGATGGTGCGGGCAAGCTCAATTGCCGATGAGGCCTTGCTCGAACCTGGAATCACGAAATCTTTCGGGAACTCAATCACCGCTTCGGTGGCGGCGAGCAGTGTGTTGATGCGCGCCAACATCTTTGGTGAGACCTTGGTGCGCCCCTCTTCGAGTCTGTTCCAGGCGTCGGGGTTGGTAGCGAGCTCGGCGCCAACAACAAAGAGGTCGCGCTGAATCGAGAGAATCGTCTCGTCAAGTGCAGCGATCCCGTCACCGCTCAGTCCGATCAGTTCGGCGCGTGCCATGCCGAGTGCAGCCGTCGCTTCATCAACGGTGCCGTACGCCTCGGTGCGCACATCATCTTTTGAAATACGGTCACCACCGAACAGAAGTCCAGTGGTGCCAGCGTCACCCTTACCGGTGGCAACCTTGCTTGGTGGTAGCTTTAGGTCGTCACTCACCAGGCGAGACCCGCATCCTTCGGATCCCAGCGCTCGGCAAGCAGTGTGACCTTCACCGGATGCTCCAGCACTGATTCGGCTGCCTCTTTCACCTGCGCGAGCATCGAGCCTGCATATGGGCAGAATGGCGTGGTGAGGATCATCTTCACTTCGGATTCGGTTTCCCCCACGAGAACCTGGCGAATGAGCGCGAGTTCAACGACGTTCATGCCAATCTCTGGGTCAACCACTGAACGAAGCGCATCAAGAATGGCGAGCTCGGTGGCGCGCTTCTGCGCGTCAAACGGAGTCGTTGCAGCG